>NZ_JBITSX010000010.1:131134-154776 GCF_044541255.1 Pseudomonas sp. NPDC085632
AAGTACTTTCCTGCGCTGCATCAACCTGCTCGAGCAGACGCACGCGGGCAAGATTCTGCTCAACAACGAAGAGCTGAAACTGGTGGCGAACAAGGACGGCGCGCTGAAAGCCGCTGATCCGAAACAGCTGCAACGCATGCGTTCGCGCCTGTCGATGGTGTTCCAGCATTTCAACCTGTGGTCGCACATGACCGCGCTGGAAAACATCATGGAAGCGCCGGTGCATGTACTCGGCGTGTCCAAGGCCGAAGCGCGCGAGAAAGCCGAGCACTACCTGAACAAGGTTGGCGTGGCCCATCGTAAAGATGCGTTCCCGGGGCACATGTCCGGTGGTGAGCAGCAGCGTGTGGCGATTGCCCGTGCGCTGGCGATGGAACCTGAGGTGATGCTGTTCGACGAACCGACCTCGGCCCTCGACCCGGAGCTGGTGGGCGACGTGCTGAAAGTCATGCAAGCGCTGGCGCAGGAAGGTCGCACCATGGTCGTGGTAACGCACGAGATGGGCTTTGCCCGTGAAGTGTCGAACCAGTTGGTGTTCCTGCACAAAGGTGTGGTTGAAGAGAGCGGCAACCCGCGCGAAGTGCTGGTCAATCCACAATCGGAACGTCTGCAGCAATTCCTCTCGGGTAGCCTCAAGTAATCGCTGCCGTTATGCACCAAATTAGGTCATGCTTCGCGACCTAGAGATCGACCGAAATTCCCTGTAGGAGCTGCCGCAGGCTGCGATCTTTTGATCTTCAAAAACCAAGATCAAAGGATCGCAGCCTCGTTTCACTCGACAGCTCCTACAGGTGATCTCTGTCAGCCTCATGATTTGTGTTCATTTACGGGCTAGCATTGGCCCATGCCTTCATCACTGTTCCTCGTTTCGGATTGCCCGCCCATGACTGCCCATCGAATTGGTTTCCTGATTTGGCCCAGCACTAAAGCGTTGACGCTGGCGCTGGCGGAGGAAGCCTTGCGTGTTGCTCAGCGTGTGCACCCGGACGTGGTTTACGAGCTGTCGTTCCTGCAGGCCGAGCCACCGGTCGAAGGCGCTTGGCAATTACCCGGTGAAGCCTGGGCCGGCAAGCTCGAAAACTTCCAGAAACTGTTCCTGCTCGCTGACGAGCCGCCGACCACATTGGCGCCGGCACTCAGCAGCGCGCTCAAGCAATTGGTGCGCGCCGGTACGGTCATCGGCGGTCTGTCCGCGGGTGTGTACCCGCTGGCGCAACTCGGTTTGCTCGACGGTTATCGCGCTGCCGTGCACTGGCGCTGGCAGGACGATTTCGCCGAGCGCTTCCCGAAAGTCATCGCCACCAGTCACCTGTTTGACTGGGATCGCGATCGCCTGACCGCGTGCGGTGGCATGTCCGTGCTCGATCTGCTGCTGGCGGTATTGGCTCGCGATCACGGCGCGGAACTGGCCGGTGCGGTTTCGGAAGAACTGGTCGTTGAACGCATCCGCGAAGGCGGCGAGCGTCAGCGTATCCCGTTGCAGAACCGTCTCGGCTCCAGCCATCCGAAGCTCACCCAGGCGGTGTTGCTGATGGAAGCCAACATCGAAGAGCCGCTGACTACTGACGAAATCGCCCAGCACGTGTGCGTATCCCGTCGCCAGTTGGAACGGATCTTCAAGCAATACCTCAACCGTGTGCCGAGCCAGTACTACCTGGAGTTGCGCCTGAACAAGGCCCGGCAGATGTTGATGCAAACCAGCAAGTCGATCATCCAGATCGGCCTGTCGTGTGGCTTCTCCTCGGGGCCGCATTTCTCCAGCGCCTACCGCAACTTCTTCGGTGCCACGCCGCGGGAAGATCGCAACCAGCGGCGCAGCAGCAGCCCGTTCGAATTGTCGTCAGTGCCACCAGAGCGCGGCTAAGCACGGGCCGGCCAACGCTAACCCGTGATCACTGCGCTATTGGTTGTTCGTCCCATCGGAAAAATCAGAATCCCTGAAGTTGTCGAGTTCTTGGTTAAATCTGGCTCGACTATCGCGCTCTTCAAGCAATCGTATTTCATTGGCCACGTTGTAAGTCGTCAGGCTCTGCTGACTCTGCGGGGTTAATGGATTGTTACGGAAGTCATAGACGACCGCTCTGCCGTCAGCAGCCAAAGGCAGTGGCGCAGGAAGTTGGCTAATGGCGTTGTCGGAAAGGTTGGCGTACGTCAGATGCGACATGTCAAAAAGTCCGGTCGGGATGTCGGTCAGTCCGCTGTTGTTCAATCGCAGCGTTTGACAGGCGTCGAGGTTTCTCAGGTCGGGTGTGCGCCCCAGGGGGTTGTGGCTCAAGTCCAGTGTCTGCAGATTTTCCATGGCGGCCAATGCACTCACGTTTGATTCAGTCAGTTGCAGTCGGCAATCGGGCAGTTGCAGGTCGGCCAGATCACTCATGCTGAAGACTGCCTCGGGAATCGCATTGAGTTGATAGTTGCGAATATCGAGTGTCCTGACCTTCGGGAACAGTTCGAGTAATCGCTCAACCCGTGGATGCACATTGGCCGTGCTCGTCAGTGCCAATGCCTGAATCTGCTCGAAACGGCCGCTCAGTTTCGGCAGTTCGCCGGTGAAAGACAGATCAAGCGCAAGGTCGGAGAGCACCAGGCCTACTGGCGCCACACGCAAACGTTTTTCCAGGGCGTCCCTGAACCCGGTGCGCTTGGCATTTTCCTGGTGTATCACCTCATCTGCGTGGTCGCCGCCTGTCATCGGGGCACTTGGAGGCTCGCTCCGCCACGCCTCGAGCTCGCTCAGCAGCGTGGTGAGATCATTCTGGCGACGCTGCAATTCGATACGGCCTTCAGCCATTGTCCCAGGCAGGTCATAGACCAGGCGATTGGCGTCGTCCTCACTGATGTCGGGATACAGCGCTTGCGTCAGGGCAATGTCTGCCTGGTCGGCGGCAACGCCCAGATTCTGATCGCTGCCCTGGTAATAGGTTTTTATCCGGTCTCTGGAGGCGCTGGAAAGTGGGTTGGCCCTCAGGACAACGCCATTCGCAGCAAATCCACTCATGTCTTCCGGCAGTTCCACAATCGCGTTTTCACTCAGGTATGTATTGCGTAGCTGCGGCAATTGACCGATGCCGGCGGGAACCTGAGTGATACCGGTTCGGGTCAGGTCCAGCGACGACAGCGCTCGCAACGCGCTGACATCAGGCACTGTGCCCAAGGGGTTGCCATACAGACTCAAGCTTTTCAAACGACTCAGCGCGGTCAGCGTGTTCTGGCCCGTGGCGTCGAAGACAACACCGCAACCGTTCAGCACCAGTGTTTCCAGGGACGGCATAAGTGTCAGTGCTCGGGGAACGCGACTTAGCGCGAAACCGCGCATATCCAAGGCCTGCAATCCGCTGAAACACGCGAGGAAACTGTCCGGAGCATTCAGTGCTTCGTTGCCCCGGATGGACAAGTGCATGACATGGCCGAAATCGGCGCTCAGTGCTGGCAGTTCACCGGCAAAAGGTGCACGGATATCAAGGGTGTTGAGCCTGAGTTCAGACCTGTCCGGATTTCTGCCGCGCCAGAACTCTTCGAGGCTTTGACTGAACTCTCTCCTCTTGAATTGCTGTTCCATTCGTTCCACTGCGCTCCAAGGGGTGCCGGTCAATGGATCGCGCATCGGCACGCGCTCGGACCAGGTATTCAATTCGCTGATCATCCGACTGATCTCAGCCTCCCAGCGCAGCAGTTGCGCAGTGCCTGCCTGCAGCGTGCCGGGCAAGTGGTAGATCATGTGACAGGCATCTTCGATGTCCATTTCCGGATACAACCTTTGCGCGCTGACCAGGTCGCTGACGTCGGGCATGACGTCAAAGTGTCGTCCATGCTCGACGTAGAAGCTCTTGATGCGCTCGCGAGCGGCCAGAGACAGTGGGTTGCTTGCCAGGTTGACGCCGTCGGCGAGGTCCAGATCGAGGCCGAAAAAAGCCTCGGGCAGATCGCTGATGCGGTTGCTGTTCAACAGGGCGTTTTTCAGGTTGGGATGACCGGCCATTCCATCTGGCAGGGTGGTAATGCCGCTATTGGACAGCAGGAGGTCCCGCAGGGCCGGCAGGGGCTGAAGGTCAGGTGTCGCGGTCAATGGATTGTGGCTCAGATCCAGCAGTTCGAGGTTGCTCAGCGTGGCGAGCAGGGTCTGGTCGGCCTGGCTGAGCGTCACCGCGCAATCTCTCAGTGTGAGTTCCGTCAGGTTCGACAGGTGGGTCACGGTCTGGGGTATTTCACCCAGCGCAAACTGCTGCAGGTCCAATTCCCGCGCGTTGCTGAACAGATCGATGAACGCGCCAGGAGCACCGATGGCGGCGTTGCCTTTGAGCTTCACACCTGAGACATGAGAGAAGTCCGTCGTCAGTCGGGGAAGGTCGCCGAAGAACTTCACGTCGGACTCGAAGTAATCCGCGCGCATGCCTGACTCGATGGACCGGTGACGCCAGAATCGTTCCAGCTGTTGGCCGAATTCGGAGCGCACCGCGTACTGATCAAACAGCTCGATGGCCGTGAGGACCTCACCCGTAATGGGGTGAACGCTGGGAACCTGCGGCGCCCACGCGGTCAGGTCCGCAGTCATCTGATCAAGTTCGGCCCTCCAGGCGACGAGCTGAGCCCGGCTATCGGCCAAGGTGCCGGGCAAGTCATAGATCACATCGCTGGCCTCTTGCTCGTCGAGGGACGGGAACAGTTCGCGCATCTGGGCGATGTCGGTATTTTCGGCTCGGACGTCGAAGTCCAGTCCGGTGCGTCGGTAGTAGGTTTTCACTTTGTTGCGTGTGGCAATCGACAGCGGGTTGTCGGAAAAATCGAAACCATCACTCTGATTGGTGGACAGGTCGAAAACCGCATCGGGAATTTCAGTGATGCGGTTATTGCTGATAATCGCGGTGCGCAGGTTCGGGTGGTTGGCCAGCCCGTCAGGCGCTACGTTGAGGCCGCAGTTTGACAAGTCGAGGTAGGTCAGTTCGGGAAGGAAGTTCAGGTCGGGAAAAGTCCCCAGGGGATTGTTGCTCAGGTCCAGCGTATGCAGGCTGTTGAGGGAAACCAGTGTGGCCTGGTTTTCAGGGGTCAGCACGACGCCGCAATCGTTGAGCTCCAAGGCGCTGAGGCGAGGCATCCTGATCTGTGAAAGCGCAACGGGCTCCAGTTCGAAGGCGTGCAATTCCAGTGTCGCCAGATTCGCAAAACGCTCAATGAACGGGATGACCGCAGTGATGTTTTTATTGCCCGTCAGCGTCAGCCGGGAAACATGATCGAAATTGGCGCTCAAGGCCGGCAGATCGCCGATGAACTCAAGCGTTGCGGTCAGCTCGTTCTCTCTGTAAGCCGCCGATCTGGAGCGCCAGAACTGCTCCAGCCTCTGCCGGAACGCCTCCCGCGCACTGCGCTCCAGCGCTTGCTCATCGAGTGTCAGCGGTCGTCCGAAAATCGGGTCAAGCGCAGGAATCTGCCCGCACCATCCTTCCAGTTCGCTTTGCAGTGCACGGAGCTCAGTCTCCCAATTGGCGAGCTGGGCTCGGCCTTCAGCCAGTGTGCCGGGAAGTCGGTAGAGCATCTCGCTGGCCTGATCGGCATTCAGGTCAGGAAACAGCGTTCTGGCGCGCAGAATATCCCCTGGCTCAGGCCGTACCCCGAAATGTCTGCCTGTGTGGTTATAAAACGTTTTCACCTGCTCTCGTGTGGCGACCGACAACGGGTTTTCGGCAAAACCGAAACCGTCACTGAGCGAGCTGGCGAGGTTGAAAAAGGCGTCCGGAATTTCCGTGATCTGATTGCCCTCGAAATTGCCTGTGATCAGTTGTGGATGATCAAGCAGGTTGTCGGGCAGTCTGGAGAGGCCCGTCCTCATCAGATTGAGGTAACGCAACGAGGGGATCGCGCTGACATCGGGAGCGATACCCAGCGGGTTGCCTCGAAGATCCAGCAGCGAAAGTCTGGGCAATGATGCCAGCACGGCCTGATTGGCAGGCGAGTAGGTGATGCCGCAGTCGCGCAAGATCAACTGGCGCAGTTCCGGCATCGCCGTCAAAGCCTGGGGCAGCGTCGGCAAATGGAGATTTTGCGCGTCCAGATACCACATGCCCGGGAAGTGTTGCATAAACGCCTCTACCGCTCCGGTGTTGGCACTGCCATTGATGGAGAGCATGACGACGTGGCTGAAATCCGCTTCCAGTGCCGGCAGGTCACCGAGTATCGGTTGTGCAATCTGTAACATGTGTCCGGCGGGGCCGCGGGTTTGTCTGCGCCAGCAACGCAAAAGCGCATCTCTGAAGTCGGCACGATTGCGCAGGGCCGACCGGCGTTGGGCGTAGGTCAATGGCAGACCGCTGACCGGGTCGTTGGCGGGCACAGCGATCTCCCAGTTACGCAGGGTTTCACTGAGCCTGCTGTATTCGCTGCGACATCTGGCCAGTTCGGCGTTGAACGCCGCCGTATCATTCTGAAAGGCTGCGACGAAAAGTTGCGCTTCCTGGTTGGACATGCCGCGATAGATCGCTTGCACACGTTCGTGGGGGCTAATGACTGACTGGCCCCTGGTGACCAGGTTGTCCTGGTTTTCTATGCCGAACGCACCGACTTCGCCTGCTTCAAAAAAGTCAGCGTCTTCAAGGCGTCTGGGGTTGTTCAGTCGCTCATTGCCAAAACCCTCCAGGCGCAGCGTGTCGACAGCAGGCTGGCTTATTGGCTCCTCGAACATCACGGTGCGTAGTTCTTCGCGTGGCACCGAGTGCTCGCGGATCGCCGCTTTCAGCGCGTCGCTCTGACCGATCTGCAGGTTCAGATTCCGGCGCTCACTGTCCGGCAGCGCATACAGCAGGCCGGAATGGAAATCCGTGGCCGATTGAAGTTCCTGGCCGCGATCGTCGTAAGGTTGATAGCGACCGTCGTCTCGACGCACCAGTACTTTGTGCGCAGGTGCATCCTCGCGACCGATGCTGTCAAGCACGGTTCCTTCGTAATGCCCTTCGCGTATTTCGATGCGTACATCCCCGCTCCAGCCCGGCAGAAGCTTGAGGCTGTGCAGCGTCAGGGAATCGGAATCGGGGTTGTCCATGGCGCTCAGTTCCAGCCCTTCGTAGGCCCGGGTAACGCGCACTTCCTGACGGGCCAGTTGCATGAGTGCCTGTTGGCGCGGCGGTACTTGTCCCTCGCTGATTTGCATCAGCTCACTGCCGCTGGCGGTGTCGAGCAGTTCGCGGGTGATGCTCGCCGGCAGTGTCGGGTCGTAGTCGATGAGCGTTTGGGCCAGTGGGTCGTCGAGGGTCTGAAGGGCCTGATAGCGCGATTCGAATAGCGAATTGCGGTGGCGTCGGGCGAGATGGGCGAGTTGCTTGCGCAGGGTTTGACTGCGTGCTTGCGGCGAGAACGTCGGCCCGCCGAAAGGTTCTGCGAGCAAGGCTTTGATTTGCTGCTCGTCGAGGGACGCCAGTAGGGTCCTGAGCAGGTCGCCGCCGATCAGGCTGCTTTGATCAAGCTCGGTCAGCGGCAAGGTGTCGTCCGCCGAAGACTGCCAGATCAACTCGCCCTGTCGATCCACCAGGCGCAGACGTTGGCTGCTCGGCCAGCGACCGTGCTGAGTCAAAAGTTGCAGTTGGGTAACGGGATCGGCCCGCCGGTATTCTTCGGCTACGTCGCTATCGAGCTGATCGATCAAACGTTGCAATTGCTGATCAATCTTGAAGCGCTGGATGCTGTCGGCCAGCAGCGGGGGAGGCGTTTGCTGATCGGCGTGCATCTTGCGCACGGCATCTTCGTTGACACCACTGACCCGTAACAGCGCTTCGCGCTCAGTCGGCGAGAGCGACTCGGCTGCAGGGTTGATTCGCTTCAGCGCCGTGTCGGTGTCCCACTCCAGCGGTTGTTCCAGTTCGGTATGCCAGGCGCCGGCGCCATTGTGGCGAACCTTCGGTTGGTAGGCGTCGGGGCGGGTCGGGTGTTCGATGCGGTACTGACCGGGAACCGCGTCTTCGGTCACGGCAAAGTGGGCGTCCTCAAGAGGGAGCAGTTGTTTGCCTTGATGGGCGTGCAGACCCAGTTCGTTGGGTTTTGAATTCGCATCGGGTAGTGCCGTGTGTTGGTAGCGGGTCAGGTCGGGATCCCAGTAGCGTGTCTGACCATTGGCCAGTTGTACTGGCTTGAAGCGGTCGATGAAGGCGACGATTTCTTTGGGCAAGACCTTGCGAAATTCACCCGCGCCAATCGCGCCTCCCGCGCCGAAGATGCCCAGTTGAATCAGCGACTCTACCGTGCTCATCAGGTGCCCGAAGGCTTCCGTGGTGCGGCCTTGTCCCCATTCGATGATGCCCTCGAAGGCTTCATCGAGCATTTGATAAGCCATGTACGCCATCATGGCTTCGCCCAGGACCGGCACGAACGGCGCAACAATCAGCGCGGCGGTCTGGACGATGGTCGAGATGATGTTGCTCACCGAGTCCCAGAACGCCCAGCGCGCTTTTTGGTCTACCACGGCGGTGGGTACGGCGATCACTCGGGCATCATTGAATATCTTGTTGAGTTTCGCTTGATAGAGGTGCTGCCACAGATCGTCATGGAATGCGCTGAGCGTGGTCTGCAGATCCGGCCGCTCGACGTCGCTGGCGCGCCACGTCGGTTGCGAGCTGCCGGACTCCGGCGGATGCCAAATGATCTGGCTCAAGCGGCTGTCGAGGGTGCTGAAGAAAAAACCTCGGTGTTCGTGGTTCACGAATCGGCTGAAAAACTCTTGGTAGTCTTTCGAGCGTAACTGGCGCGTCAGTTCGGCGATCAGCTCGTAAGTCGAGGCGTATTCCTTGAAGGGGTGCTCGGGATCATCGGGGACGTATGCCACCACGCGTGCAGGATCTCGAGATACGTACAGATCAGGCGCAAACACGACGATCCCGGTGAGCGGCGCGCACAGCATCCCCATGTCATGGCACACCACGGGTGCCCCGCTGACATACAGACCTTTCATGCCGTCGAGCATGGCGTCGATCAGGCGAAAATAGCTTTCCGACACATCGCGGTTCATCCGCGCCCATTGCAGGGCCGCTTTCATCGCGGCTTTCTGGCTGTCGTCTATTTTACTGCGCAGCACGGACGCCACCATCGGATCGGTATAACCGAGGTTATCTTCGAGATGAATTTTGTATTGCGCGCCGATATCCAGCTTTCTACACAGCCTGGTGAAGGCAGCAATGCTCAATTTGGCTTTGATGGCCGGCAGGGTCGTGAACTGGCCGGTGGCGGAAGGGCGTGTGATGAAGGTCGAGTCAGCTTCGAAGGCGTCGTCGCGGGTTTCCGCTGCTTCGAAGTTGTGCAGCGCGGCTTCCAGTAACGAGACGGTCCAGGCGCGTGTGCCGGTCCTGATCGAAAACCAGGGGGTAGTCGCGGGGATGTACAGGCGCACAAAGGTGTTGCGCACATCCAGATCCAGGTCGAAGTTTTTTTTCAGTGCCTCTTTGAGCAAGGGTTCGGCAAAGACGCTGGCGTCCTGCAGGCGTTCCAGGCTCTGGTCGACCTTGCTTTGCGCGGTCCAGTGCGCGGCGTTGAGGGCTGTCATCTGCTGATGCTGTTCGGCGGGAGCCGATTGGAGTGAGGTGGACAGACGAGGCAGGCTGCTCTGGAATGCCTGGCGGCGGGTCGATGTCGCGTTGGCGAGCCAGTCGGGCACGGCGTTTGTCAGTGACAGGTAATGATCGTCGTGATGCTGTGTGTCGCTGGCGACGGTCGAGGTCGTCGCAGGGGGTCGCTGAGTCGGGTGCATGGGCCAATCCTTGGCGTTGAAAAGAACGCGCAGCAAATCAGGAAGCGGCCACCCTTGTGCGGTACATATTTATATCTTTGTCGCGGGGTTGAGTTGGTATTCTCTGCAGCCTGCCGCAAATCGGCGGCGCCCGTTAAACTGCGCCTTTGCGACGCTATTTGTCGCATTGCCGTAAACCCGTGGAAATCCGGGGTTTGCGCTATAAGAAGTTGTCGCTTGGCGACAAGGCCGGGCAGAAAACTGTCCTTACAATCCCCCCATCGCTCGCCAGTTTCAGGCGGGTGGCCCTCATCAGGAGACTCCGATGTCCGTTGAGCACGCTGCGGTACAACGCGCCGATTTCGACCAGGTAATGGTTCCCAACTACGCGCCTGCCGCTTTCATTCCGGTGCGTGGCGCCGGTTCCCGCGTCTGGGATCAGGCCGGCCGCGAGCTGATCGACTTCGCCGGCGGGATTGCCGTCAACGTATTGGGCCACGCGCACCCGGCGCTGGTCGGTGCCTTGACCGAGCAAGCGAACAAGCTGTGGCACGTGTCCAACGTGTTTACCAACGAGCCAGCGTTGCGTCTGGCGCACAAGCTGATCGACGCCACATTCGCCGAACGCGTGTTCTTCTGCAACTCCGGCGCCGAAGCCAACGAGGCCGCGTTCAAGCTGGCCCGTCGTGTGGCGTTCGACCGTTTCGGCACTGAGAAGTACGAAATCATTGCGGCGCTGAACAGCTTCCACGGCCGTACCCTGTTCACCGTCAACGTCGGTGGCCAGTCGAAGTACTCCGACGGTTTCGGTCCGAAAATCACTGGTATCACCCACGTGCCGTATAACGACCTGGCCGCGCTGAAAGCGGCGGTTTCAGACAAGACCTGTGCGGTCGTGCTGGAACCGATCCAGGGCGAAGGCGGCGTGCTGCCAGCCGAACTGGCTTACCTGCAAGGTGCCCGTGAACTGTGCGACGCGAACAACGCGCTGCTGGTGTTCGACGAAGTGCAAACCGGCATGGGCCGCAGCGGCAAGCTGTTCGCCTACCAGCATTACGGCGTAACCCCGGACATCCTCACCAGCGCCAAGAGCCTGGGCGGCGGTTTCCCGATCGCGGCGATGCTGACCACCGAAGCGCTGGCCAAACATCTGGTCGTCGGCACTCACGGCACCACCTACGGCGGCAACCCGCTGGCGTGCGCGGTTGCTGAAGCGGTGATCGACGTGATCAACACCCCGGAAGTGCTCAGCGGCGTAAACGCCAAGCATGACAAGTTCAAGGCGCGCCTTGAGCAGATCGGCGAGAAATACGGCCTGTTCACTCAGGTGCGTGGCCTCGGTCTGTTGATCGGTTGCGTGCTGAGCGATGCCTGGAAAGGCAAGGCCAAAGACATCTTCAACGCCGCTGAAAAAGAAGGCCTGATGATTCTGCAAGCCGGTCCGGACGTGATCCGTTTCGCCCCGAGCCTGGTGGTGGAAGACGCCGATATCGATGCCGGTCTGGATCGTTTCGAGCGCGCTGCCGCAGCACTGACGCAAGCCTGATAGACCTTTCGACGCCGGAGCATTCGGGCGTCGAACCCAATTTTTGATGCCGGTGAGATTCATTGTGGGAGCGAGCTTGCTCGCGAAGAGGGAGTTTCAGTCGCCATCTATGCTGACTGATACACCGCTTTCGCGAGCAAGCTCGCTCCCACAGTGTCCGGTGTTTTTTTCTGTGAATTGATAAGAGAAAGGAGTGACACCATGCTGGTGATGCGCCCCGCGCAAATGGCTGATCTGGGCGAGGTACAGCGTCTGGCTGCGGACAGCCCGATTGGTGTCACTTCCTTGCCGGATGACGTGGAACGTCTGAGCGACAAGATCGCTGCGAGCGAAGCTTCGTTCGCTGCTGAAGTGAGCTTCAACGGTGAAGAGAGTTACTTCTTCGTCCTCGAAGATTCCGCTACCGGCAAGCTGGTTGGCTGCTCGGCGATTGTCGCTTCGGCCGGTTACTCGGAACCGTTCTACAGCTTCCGCAACGAGACCTTCGTGCACGCCTCGCGCGAGCTGAAGATCCACAACAAGATCCACGTGCTCTCGCAGTGCCACGACCTGACCGGCAACAGCTTGCTGACCAGTTTCTACGTGCAGCGCGAGCTGGTCGGGTCGCCGTGGTCGGAGCTCAACTCCCGTGGCCGTCTGTTGTTCGTCGCCAGCCACCCGGAGCGTTTCGCTGATTCGGTGGTCACCGAGATCGTCGGTTACAGCGATGAGAACGGCGACTCGCCATTCTGGGACGCGATCGGTCGCAACTTCTTCGACCTCAACTACGCCGAAGCCGAGCGTCTGTGCGGGCTGAAAAGCCGCACGTTCCTCGCCGAACTGATGCCGCATTACCCGATCTACGTGCCGTTGCTGCCGGACTCCGCTCAAGAGGCGATGGGCCAGGTGCACCCGCGTGCACAGATCACCTTCGACATCCTGATGCGCGAAGGCTTCGAGACCGATCACTACATCGATATTTTCGACGGTGGCCCGACCCTGCATGCGCGTGTTTCGGGGATCCGTTCGATCGCCCAGAGCCGCGTGGTGCCAGTGAAGATCGGCGAGCCGGTGAAAGGTGCCGGACGCCAGTATCTGGTGGCCAACGCGCAGTTGCAGGATTACCGCGCGGTGCTGCTGGAGCTGGATTACGCACCGGGCAAACCGGTGACTCTGGATCTGGAAGCGGCCGAAGCCCTGGGCGTCGGTGAAGGTGCCAGCGTGCGCCTGGTGGCGGTTTAACGCCTTAGCGAGTTTCACGGGTGGCGAAGGCGGCCCGTTTGAGGAGATAGCATGATTGTTCGTCCCGTACGCAGCAGCGATTTAGCCGCGCTGATCGACCTGGCCCGCAGCACCGGCACAGGCTTGACCACATTGCCGGCCAACGAAGAACGTCTGGCCCATCGGGTCGGCTGGGCCGAGAAGACCTTTCGCGGCGAAGCCGGCCGTGGCGATGCGGACTACCTGTTCGTGCTCGAAGACGACGACGGCCGCGTAGTGGGGATTTCCGCCATTGCCGGCGCCGTCGGCATGCGTGAGCCTTGGTACAACTTCCGTGTCGGCCTGACCGTCAGCGCTTCGCAAGAGCTGAACATCTATCGCGAGATTCCGACGCTGTTTCTGGCTAACGACCTGACCGGTAATTCCGAGCTGTGCTCGCTGTTCCTGCACGCCGATTATCGCAGTGGCCTCAACGGTCGCATGTTGTCGAAGGCGCGGATGCTGTTCATCGCCGAATTCCCTGAGTTGTTCGGCAACAAGATCATCGCCGAAATGCGCGGTGTCTCCGATGACGCCGGCCGTTCGCCGTTCTGGGAAAGCCTCGGTCGGCACTTCTTCAAAATGGAATTCAGCCAGGCCGATTACCTCACCGGTGTTGGCAACAAGGCGTTCATCGCTGAGCTGATGCCGAAATTTCCGCTGTACACCTGCTTCCTGTCCGAAGGCGCACGTAGCGTCATCGGTCAGGTGCACCCGGACACCGAGCCGGCCCTGGCGATGCTCAAGGGCGAAGGGTTCAGCTATCAGGGTTACGTCGACATCTTCGACGCCGGCCCGGCCATCGAATGCGAAACCGGCAAGATCCGCGCGGTGCGTGACAGTGAAGCGCTGGTGCTGGCCATTGGCACGCCGGGCGATGACGCCACGCCGTTCATCATCCATAACCGCAAGCGCGAAGACTGCCGTATCACCGCTGCACCGGCGCGCCTCGCCGCCGGCACGCTGGTGGTTGACCCGCAGACCGCCAAACGTCTTCAACTCAACGCTGGCGACCAAGTGCGCGCCGTGGCGTTGTCCGCTGCACGGGAGTCGAAATAATGAATTCGCTATACATCGCAGGTGAGTGGCTGGCCGGTCAGGGCGAAGCCTTTCAATCGCTGAACCCGGTGACCCAGCAAGTGCTGTGGTCGGGGGAGGGCGCAACCACCGCCCAGGTTGAATCGGCTGTGCAGGCTGCGCGTCAGGCGTTTCCGGGCTGGGCGCGTCGTACGCTGGAAGAGCGTATCAGTGTGCTTGAGGCTTTCGCCGCCGCGCTGAAAAACCACGCTGACGAACTGGCCCGCACCATTGGTGAGGAGACCGGCAAGCCGCTGTGGGAATCCGCTACTGAAGTGACCAGCATGGTCAACAAGATCGCCATCTCGATACAGAGCTACCGCGAACGTACCGGCGAGAAGAGCGGCCCGTTGGGCGACGCCACCGCCGTATTGCGCCACAAGCCGCATGGTGTGGTCGCGGTGTTCGGCCCTTACAACTTTCCCGGCCATTTGCCGAACGGCCACATCGTGCCGGCGCTGCTGGCCGGTAACAGCGTGCTGTTCAAACCGAGCGAGCTGACCCCGAAAGTCGCCGAACTGACGGTCAAATGCTGGATCGAAGCCGGTCTACCGGCCGGTGTTCTGAACCTGCTGCAAGGTGCTCGCGAAACCGGCATCGCGCTGGCGGCGAACCCGGGTATCGACGGGCTGTTTTTCACCGGTTCGAGCCGTACGGGCAATCATCTGCACCAGCAATTTGCCGGTCGTCCAGACAAGATTCTGGCGCTGGAAATGGGTGGTAACAACCCGCTGGTGGTGGATCAGGTCGCGGATCTGGATGCGGCGGTTTACACGATTATTCAGTCGGCCTTCATTTCTGCCGGTCAGCGTTGCACCTGTGCACGTCGTCTGCTGGTGCCGCAAGGCGCGTGGGGCGACAGCTTGCTCAAGCGACTGGTTGAAGTCAGCGCGACCATCGAGGTCGGCGCATTCGATCAACAACCGGCGCCGTTCATGGGCTCGGTGATTTCCCTCGGCGCGGCGAAAGCGCTGATGGACGCTCAGGAACATCTGCTGGCCAACGGCGCTGTGTCGTTGCTGGAAATGACTCAGCCACAGGCGCAAGCCGCGTTGCTGACCCCGGGCATTGTCGATGTGACGGCGGTGGCCGAGCGTCCGGACGAAGAACTGTTCGGCCCGTTGCTGCAAGTGATTCGCTATGTTGATTTTGAAGCGGCGATCGTTGAAGCCAACAACACCGCTTATGGGCTTGCTGCTGGTTTGCTGTCGGATTCCGAAGCGCGTTATCAGCAGTTCTGGCTGCAAAGCCGTGCCGGCATCGTCAACTGGAACAAACAGCTGACCGGTGCTGCGAGCAGCGCGCCGTTCGGTGGTGTCGGGGCTTCGGGCAACCATCGCGCCAGTGCTTATTACGCGGCGGATTACTGCGCGTACCCGGTGGCGTCGCTGGAAACCCCGAGCCTGACTCTGCCAGCAGCCCTGACACCCGGCCTGAAGATGGCGTGATGCCAATCGCTGGCAAGCCAGCTCCCACAGGGTCGGAGGCGTCCACACATTTTGTGTACGACGCGGTCACTGTGGGAGCTGGCTTGCCAGCGATGGCCGCGCCGCGGTCGCACTGAACAGTTAGTTACTGAAGCCTATAACAACAGATTCTCGTGGAGCCTCGCTGATGAAATCCTATGAAGTCAATTTTGACGGTCTAGTGGGGCCGACCCATAACTACGGTGGTCTGTCCTACGGCAACGTTGCCTCCCAGAGCAACAGCCAGCAATCCTCGAACCCGAAGGAAGCGGCGCTGCAAGGTCTGGCGAAGATGAAAGCGCTGATGGAAATGGGCTTTCAGCAAGGCGTGCTGGCACCGCAGGAACGTCCGGACGTGGCCGCTCTGCGCCGTCTGGGTTTCAGTGGCACCGACGCGCAAGTGATCGAGCGCGCCGCCAAAGAAGCCATGCCGCTGCTGGTCGCCAGTTGCTCGGCGTCGAGCATGTGGGTGGCCAACGCCGCCACGGTCAGCCCGAGTGCCGACACCGCTGACGGTCGCGTGCACTTCACTGCCGCCAACCTCAACTGCAAATATCACCGCAGCATCGAGCACCCGACCACCAGCCGCGTGCTCGGCGCGATGTTTGCCAATCAGCAACACTTCGCTCATCACGCGGCGTTGCCAGCGGTCGCGCAGTTCGGTGACGAAGGCGCAGCCAACCACACGCGTTTCTGCCGTGAGTACGGCGAGGCGGGCGTCGAGTTCTTCGTGTTCGGTCGCAGTGCCTTCGACAACCGTTACCCGGCGCCGCAGAAATACCCGGCACGCCAGACCCTCGAAGCGTCGCAAGCGGTTGCGCGTCTGCACGGTCTGCGTGACGAAGGCGTGGTTTACGCTCAGCAAAACCCGAACGTGATCGATCAGGGCGTGTTCCACAACGACGTGATCGCCGTGGGCAATGGCGAGGTGCTGTTCTATCACGAGGACGCCTTCCTCGACACCGACTCGATGCTGGCCGAACTGCAAAGCAAACTCTCCAAGGTTGGCGGCAACTTCCAGTCCGTGTGTGTGCCGCGTTCGGCGGTCACCGTGGATGACGCGGTCCGTTCCTACTTGTTCAACAGCCAGTTGCTGTCGCGTCCTGACGGTTCGATGCTGCTGATCGTGCCGCAAGAGTGCCAGGCCAACGAGCGCGTTTGGGCTTACCTGCAAAGCCTGACCAGCTCCGGCGGTCTGATCCGCGAAGTGAAAGTCTTCGATCTCAAGCAAAGCATGCAGAACGGCGGTGGCCCGGCGTGCCTGCGACTGCGCGTCGCGCTTAACGAAACCGAACTGGCGGCGGTCAACCCAGGGGTTATCATGACGCCACCGTTGTACGGTTCCTTGACCGCATGGGTTGAAAAGCACTATCGCGACCGCCTGAGCGAAACCGATCTGGCGGATCCGCAATTGCTGCTTGAATGCCGGACGGCACTGGATGAACTGACGCAAATCCTTAAACTGGGCGCGGTTTATCCATTCCAGATCAATTGATGGCCGGCGCGTCGCCCGAACGCGGCGCGCGGCTTGTCTCACCTAGAGAGTAAAAAACATGAGCGATTCCCTGCAGCTGATCCTTGAAGACACCGACGGCACGCAACTGGAGACCTCCTGCACCCGCGTCGCGGTCATGTGGCAAGGCAAAGAGCTGTGGATTCAGCAGGACGGCCGTGGCCAGCTGCTGATCGGCGTGGACGTAGAAGAAGGTGACGCCGAGTACGCCAACCTGCTGCTGCGCCCATTGGCGACTAATCTGGTAAGTCTGCAACTGGAAATGGAACCGGCTGACGTCGGCGACGACGAAGACCACGTGCACGGCCCGGATTGCAACCACGACCACTAAGGAAACCGCTCTATGCTCGCCCTCGGCAAACTGCTTGAACTGACCCTCGCCGGCCGCGAACCGGCGGAGAAGACTCAACTGACTGTCGAAGGCGTGCGCATGCGCTGGTTGAGCGAAGGTGCGCTGGAAGTCCGGCCACCGCAAGCGCGCGACAATGGCCTGGACCTTCTGCTCTCGGCAGGCATCCACGGCAACGAAACAGCGCCGATCGAGTTGCTTGACCGGCTGCTGCACGGCATCGCTCGCGGCGATTTGAAGCCGCGCGCACGCATTCTGTTCCTGTTCGGCAACCCGGAAGCGATTCGCAAAGGCGAGCGCTTCGTCGAGCAGGACGTCAATCGGTTGTTCAACGGCCGTCATGAACAAAGCAGTGGTAGCGAAGCGCTGCGCGCCTGTGAGCTGGAGCGTCTGGCGGCGAGTTTCTTCAGTCTGCCTGATCGTCAGCGGCTGCACTATGACCTGCACACGGCGATTCGCGGTTCGAAGATCGAACAGTTCGCGCTGTATCCGTGGAAGGAAGGTCGTCAGCATTCCCGTGTTGAGCTGGCGCGTTTGCGTGCTGCCGGCATGGAAGCGGTGCTGTTGCAGAACAAGCCTTCAATCGTGTTCAGCTCGTACACCTACGACAAGCTCGGTGCCGAATCTTTCACGCTGGAGTTGGGCAAGGCGCGGCCATTCGGGCAGAACGACGGGGTTAACGTCTCACTGCTGGAAACTCGTTTGAAGCAGATTATCGAAGGCACTGAGCCGGAGATGGCTGAAGCGCAGCTGGATGGTTTGCAACTGTTCAGTGTGGCGCGTGAAATCATCAAGCACAGCGATGCGTTTCGCTTGAACCTGCCGCAGGACATCGAGAACTTTTCCGAATTGGAGATGGGCTACGTGCTGGCCGAAGATCTGGCCAATACCCGCTGGATCATCGAAGAGCAGGGCGCGCGGATCATCTTCCCCAATCCCAAAGTCAAGAACGGCCTGCGCGCGGGCATCCTGATCGTCCCGACCACCGACGAAAACCTCGCCTGACAGCGATCTCTAAACCGGCACAAAACCAATGTGGGAGCGAGCCTGCTCGCGAAAGCGGTCTATCAGTCAACGTATCATCGACTGGCAGTCCCTCTTCGCGAGCAGGCTCGCTCCCACATTTGATTTGAGTGAGGTCAAAACCTCACTCGGCGTCAGACCGCTACAGCATGCGGCTCGGTGCGGCGCAGTGCGCGAACCTTGCGCAGCGTATCTGCGCAAGTGCGCGCCGCTTCCTGGCCCTTGTGCACAAAGTGCTCGAAGAAGAACTTCTGATGTTCGTCGCCCGCATGGAAGTGATGCGGCGTCAGCGACACCGAGAACACCGGCACTTCGGTTTCCAGCTGCACTTGCATCAGGCCGCTGACCACCGATTGGGCAACGAACTCGTGACGATAGATGCCGCCGTCGACGACCAGGGCTGCGGCGACGATGCCGGCATAACGACCGGTCTTGGCCAGCAACTTGGCGTGCAGGGGCATTTCAAAGGCGCCGCCGACTTCGAAGATATCGATGTCCGATTCCTGATAACCCAGGGCAATCATTTCGGCGACGAAACCTTTACGGCTCTGGTCGACGATTTCCTTGTGCCAGCAGGCCTGGATGAACGCGACGCGCTCGCCGTGCGGGTGTTTGCTTTTGCTGTCGATAGCGGTGGGTTGCATGTTCTGACTCCTGTTTGTGTGAAAAACAGGGCGTTATGAATCGAAAGGGATTCAAGGGTGCGCACACGCACACATCGCGCGGACGGCCCTTTGGCGTTAATCCCGTTCTCTCTTCATCCGGACTATGACCGTCGGCCCCGGAATCACACCGGGTCTGCTGACCTTGCCGCCGATCTCAACCGAAGTCGTGTCCGTCGCCAAGCGCTCGCGGGCTATGCGCATTGCGCGCAATTACCGCCGGTGGGGAATTGCACCCCGCCCTGAGAACGTTTTTGCCGCCCTTTCTCGGGCGGCGCAGCGTTTTTAACACAGATTGTGTGTCTGTGCATTGCGCCTTTCTGATGATTGTCATCGAATTTTTTGCAGGCTCGAAACGACTTTTCCTTGCGCAAGGCTTGATTAATCAACGCGATGACCGCAGTAATTCCACTTCGTAAAGGGATTTCCCCTGCTGATTAGAGGCCAGGTTCATGAGCGTTATCGATCTTCGCAGCGACACCGTCACCCAACCGACTCCCGCCATGCTCGACGCGATGACCGCGGCGGACACCGGTGACGATGTGTACGGCGAAGATCCGACGGTCAATCGTCTGGAAGCCGAACTGGCCAAGCGACTGGGTTTTGCCGCCGCTTTGTTCGTGCCGACCGGCACCATGAGCAATCTGCTGGGGTTGATGGCGCACTGCGAGCGCGGCGACGAATACATCGTTGGTCAGCAGGCGCATACCTACAATTACGAGGGCGGTGGCGCAGCGGTGCTCGGTTCGATCCAGCCACAGCCGCTGGAAGTGCAGGCTGACGGATCGCTGGATCTGGATCAGGTCGCGGCGGCGATCAAACCTGACGACTTCCATTTCGCCCGAACTCGTTTGCTGGCGCTGGAAAACACCATGCAGGGCAAAGTCCTGCCGCTGGAGTATCTGGCTCGCGCCCGCCGCTTCACTCAGGACAAAGGCTTGCAACTGCATCTCGACGGCGCGCGCCTGTACAACGCGGCGGTCAAGCTGGATGTCGATGCGCGCGAAATCACCCAATATTTCGATTCGGTATCGGTGTGCCTGTCCAAAGGACTTGGCGCGCCGGTGGGGTCGGTGTTGTGTGGTTCTGAGCAACTGATCGGCAAGGCGCGCCGTCTGCGCAAAATGGTTGGCGGCGGCATGCGTCAGGCCGGACTGCTGGCGGCTGCGGGCCTGTATGCGCTGGATCATAACGTCGAGCGTCTGGCGGACGACCACGCCAACGCGCAATTGCTTGCCGATGGCTTGCGTGAAGCAGGTTTCATCGTCGAACCGGTGCAAACCAACATGGTTTATGCGCAAATGGGCGAAAAAGCCGAAGCGATCAAGGCGTTTGCCGCCGAACGCGGGATCAAGTTGAGCGCCGCCGCGCGTCTGCGTATGGTCACGCACATGGACGTCAACCGCTCGCAAATCGAGCAAGTGATCGCGACATTCGTCGAGTTTTCGCGCAAGTGACAGCGTTAGCCGTCCAATTGACCGTTTCTATCGTATAAACACGCTGTACCCCGCGCGCAGGGCCGATATAATGCGGCCCTTTGCCGTCGCTTCGTCTGTTGACGTTTCGAACAGGCCTTTGGCCGCAGCCTCCGAGGAAGAACCTAATGAAAAGCGCAGAAATCCGTGAAGCCTTCCTTCGCTTCTTCGAAGAGCAAGGCCACACCCGTGTAGCCTCCAGCTCTTTGATTCCGGGCAACGACCCAACCCTGCTGTTCACTAACGCGGGGATGAACCAGTTCAAGGACTGCTTCCTGGGCCAGGAAAAGCGTGCGTACACCCGCGCGACCAGCAGCCAGAAGTGCGTGCGTGCCGGTGGCAAGAACAGCGACCTGGAAAACGTCGGTTATACCGCTCGTCACCACACGTTCTTCGAAATGCTCGGTAACTTCAGCTTCGGTGACTATTTCAAGAAGGACGCGATTACCTACGCATGGACCTTCCTGACCGGCGTTCTGCAACTGCCGAAGGAAAAACTCTGGGTCACCGTCTACGCCTCCGACGACGAAGCGTATGACATTTGGACCAAAGAGATCGGTGTGCCGGTCGAACGCATGATTCGCATCGGCGACAATAAAGGCGCGCCGTACGCTTCCGACAACTTCTGGACCATGGGCGATACCGGCCCGTGCGGCCCGTGCACCGAGATTTTCTACGATCACGGCGACCACATCTGGGGTGGCCCACCGGGCTCGCCGGAAGAAGATGGCGACCGTTACATCGAGATCTGGAACAACGTGTTCATGCAGTTCAACCGCACCGCCGATGGCGTCTTGCATCCGTTGCCAGCGCCGTCGGTCGACACCGGCATGGGCCTGGAGCGGATCAGTGCGGTGATGCAGCACGTCAACTCCAACTACGACATCGACCTGTTCAAGAACCTGCTGAAAGCTTCGGCTGAGGCAATCGGTTGCGAAAACGGCGATCAGTCCTCGCTGAAAGTAGTGTCCGACCACATCCGTTCGTGCGGCTTCCTGATCGCCGACGGCGTGCTGCCGTCCAACGAAGGTCGCGGTTATGTGCTGCGCCGGATCATCCGTCGCGCCTGCCGTCACGGTAACAAACTGGGCGCCACTGGCAGCTTCTTCTACAAGATCGTCGCGGCACTGGTCGCCGAGATGGGCGAAGCCTTCCCGGAACTGAAGAAGCAGCAGAGCAACATCGAACGCGTGCTCAAGGCTGAAGAAGAGCAGTTCTCCAAGACTCTGGAGCACGGCCTGAAGATTCTCGAGCAGGACCTGCTGGAACTCAAAGGCACCGTGGTGCCGGGCGACGTGGTGTTCAAACTCTACGACACCTATGGTTTCCCGATGGACCTGACCGCTGACATCGCCCGCGAGCGCAGCCTGACGGTCGACGAAGCCGGTTTCGAGCGTGAGATGGAAGCCCAGCGTGTTCGTGCGCGTTCGGCCAGCTCGTTCGGTCTGGACTACAACACCCTGGTCAAGGTTGATGTGGCCACCGAGTTCACCGGTTACAAAGACACCAGCGGTTCGGCGAAAATCGTCGCTATCTATAAAGACGGTCAGTCGGTCGACGTCTTGAATGAAGGCGAAGAGGCAGTGATTGTTCTCAACCAGACGCCGTTCTACGCTGAATCCGGCGGCCAGATTGGCGACTGCGGTTATCTTCAGGCGGGCAGCGCACGTTTCGACGTACGCGACACCACCAAGACCGGCGGCGCGTTCCTGCACCACGGCGTTTTGGATTCGGGCAGCCTGACTATCGGCGCGCCAGTGGAAACCCATGTGGATGCCGAGGTGCGTCACGCCACTTCGCTGAACCACTCGGCCACCCACTTGCTGCACGCGGCATTGCGTCAGGTACTGGGTGAGCACGTTCAGCAGAAAGGTTCGTTGGTGGATAGCCAGCGTCTGCGTTTCGACTTCAGCCACTTTGAAGCGATCAAGCCTGAGCAAATCAAAGCACTGGAAGATATCGTCAACGCCGAGATTCGCAAGAACTCCGCCGTTGAAACCGAAGAAACCGACATCGAAACCGCGAAGAACAAAGGCGCGATGGCGCTGTTCGGCGAGAAGTACGGTGACAACGTGCGCGTGCTGAGCATGGGCGGTGATTTCTCCGTCGAACTGTGCGGCGGTATCCACGCCGAGCGTACCGGCGACATCGGCCTGCTGAAAATCATCAGCGAAGGCGGTGTGGCTTCGGGCGTGCGTCGTATTGAAGCCGTTACCGGTGCTGCGGCACTGGCGTACTTGAATGCAGCAGAAGAACAACTCAAGGAAGCGGCCAGCCTGGTCAAGGGCAGCCGCGACAACCTGATCGACAAGCTGTCGGCTGTGCTGGAGCGCAATCGCCAACTGGAGAAGCAACTCGAGCAGTTGCAAGCCAAGGCGGCCAGCGCTGCGGGTGACGATCTGTCGAACTCGGCACTGGACGTCAAAGGCGTGAAGGTTCTGGCCGCACGTCTGGATGGTCAGGACGCCAAGGCGCTGCTGGCGCTGGTTGATCAGTTGAAGAACAAACTCGGCCGCGCAGTGATCCTGCTCGGCAGTGTCCATGAGGAAAAGGTCGTTCTGGTTGCAGGCGTAACCAAAGACCTGACTGGCCAACTCAAAGCCGGTGATTTGATGAAACAGGCTGCTGCGGCAGTGGGCGGGAAGGGCGGTGGTCGTCCGGACATGGCGCAGGGCGGCGGTGTTGATGCCGGCGCGCTGGATGGCGCATTGGCGCTGACCGTTCCATTCGTCGAGCAGGGTTTATAAGACGGTCCGCCGGGTTCGCAGTCTAGTGGTGAACCCGGCGGCTGTTCGAGTGATTATTGGGCGCCCTTCATGGGCAGAGGCGGCTTTGAAATGGCTTTGATCGTACAGAAATTTGGAGGCACCTCGGTCGGTACCGTCGAGAGAATCGAGCAGGTCGCCGACAAGGTTAAGAAATTCCGCGATGCCGGCGATGACCTGGTGGTTGTGCTGTCTGCAATGAGCGGCGAAACCAACCGTCTGATCGATCTGGCCAAGCAAATCAGTGGCGACACGCAACCGGTTCCGCGTGAACTGGACGTGATCGTTTCCACCGGTGAGCAGGTGACGATTGCCCTGTTGGCCATGGCGCTGATCAAGCGCGGTGTGCCGGCGGTGTCGTACACCGGTAATCAGGTGCGGATCCTGACCGACAGTGCGCACAATAAAGCGCGTATCTTGCAGATTGATGACCAGAAGATTCGCGGTGATCTGAAAGCAGGTCGCGTGGTGGTTGTCGCTGGTTTCCAGGGCGTCGACGAGCACGGCAACATTACCACCCTCGGTCGTGGCGGTTCCGACACGACCGGCGTGGCTTTGGCTGCCGCGTTGAAGGCTGACGAATGCCAGATCTACACCGACGTTGATGGTGTTTACACCACTGACCCGCGCGTTGTTCCGGTCGCTCAGCGTCTGGACAAGATCACCTTCGAAGAAATGCTGGAAATGGCCAGCCTCGGTTCCAAGGTGTTGCAGATCCGTGCCGTGGAATTCGCCGGCAAGTACAACGTACCGCTGCGCGTACTGCACAGCTTCAAGGAGGGTCCGGGCACCCTCCTTACTCTTGAGGAACAGGAAACCATGGACCA
>NZ_JBITSX010000011.1:0-135415 GCF_044541255.1 Pseudomonas sp. NPDC085632
CACAAACTTCAACAACGCCCCGATCCAGGCAACTCGCACGTCACCCACCTGGAAGAAGTGCAGTTCACCTACCGTAAAATCACCTGGACCCACGAAGTATCCGGTACTTCGGGTTCCGATGACTGGCGTGCTCCAGTCGTTTAATTACGGCTGATCGTTACAAGCATCGGCCAGCTCTGCTGGTCGATGTTGTTTTCGCCCTCCAGAATTTCGCGTAAGTTGAGCCGCTTTGCGGTCGTCGACGTACGCCGCTGTACAGCACGAGGAACAAGGGATGTTCGCGCCGGCCAATGAAACCCACTTTGCCCTGACCATCGAAGGCCTTTCCGCCGATTTTCAGGTGTTTACCCTCACCGGTCGGGAAGCCATCAGCCAGCCTTTTGTCTTCGAGGTGGAGCTGGTCAGTGAGCAGCCGTCGCTGGACCTCGAAACCCTGCTGCACAAACCGGCCTTCCTGCAACTGTCGCCCGACGGCAGCGGCATCCACGGCCAGATCTACCGCGCCGCGCAAGGCGATTCCGGCAAACGCCTGACCCGTTACTCGGTGACCCTGCGCCCGCAATTGTCCTACCTGGCGCATCGCGTCAACCAGCGCATCTTCCAGAACCTCACGGTGCCGAAAATCATCGGTATGGTCCTCGAAGAGCACGGCATTCAAAGCAACGCCTACGAATTCAAGACCGGTTCGATCTATCCCGAGCGCATCTACTGCGTGCAATACGATGAATCGGACCTGCATTTCATCCAGCGCCTGTGCGAGGAAGAAGGTATCCACTACCACTTCGAGCACACGGCGACGGCGCACAAACTGGTGTTCGGCGATGACCAGACGGTGTTCCCGAAACTCAAGCCTGTGGCCTATCAGCAAGACTCCGGCATGGTCGCCAGCGACCCGGTGATCAAGCGCTTCGACCTGCGCCTGGAAACCCGTACCAGCCGCACCACCCGCCGCGATTACGACTTCGAAAAACCGCGCCTCACCCTCGAAAGCGAAAACCGCGGCGACGCCCTGCCCGACCTCGAAGACTACGATTACCCAGGTCGTTTCATCGACCGCGAGCGCGGCAAACATCTGGCCAAACGCGCCCTCGAACGTCATCGCAGCGATTTCAAGCTGGCTGAAGGCAAGAGCGATCAACCGTTGCTGGTCAGCGGCCACTTCCTCGCCCTCACCGCGCACCCGAAAGCCAAGTGGAATGACCTCTGGCTGCTCACCGAAGTCCACCACGAAGGCAAGCAACCGCAAGTCCTCGAAGAATCGGTAACCAGCGACACCACCGCACTCAAAGACGATTTCCATCAGGGCTACCGCAACTGCTTCCAGGCCACCCCATGGGACGTGCCCAACCGCCCGCCCCTGCGCCACCCGAAACCGCGCATCCTCGGCAGCCAGAGCGCCGTGGTCACCGGCCCGAAAGGCGAAGAGATCCACTGCGACGAGTACGGCCGCGTCAAAGTGCAATTCCATTGGGACCGCGAAGGCGAAGCCGACGACAAAACCAGCTGCTGGCTGCGCGTCTCCAGCGCCTGGGCCGGCGCCCAGTATGGCGGCATCGCCATCCCGCGCATCGGCATGGAAGTGCTGGTCACCTTCCTTGAAGGCGACCCCGATCAACCGCTGATCAGCGGCTGCCTGTACCACAAGGAAAACACCGTCCCGTATGAGCTGCCGGCGAACAAGACCCGCAGCACCTTCAAAACCCTGAGTTCGATGGGCGGTGGCGGCTACAACGAACTGCGCATCGAAGACAAAAAAGGTCAGGAACAGATCTACCTGCACGCCCAGCGCGACTGGGACGAAAACGTCGAGCACGACCAGAAAATCCGCGTCGGCAACGAACGCCACGACACCGTCGAACAGAACAGCTACACGGAATTCAAAGCCGAAGAACACCACACCGTCTACGCCGACCGCAAAGTCGAAGCGCGCGCCAACGACCACCTGACTGTCGGCGTCAATCAGCACATCAAAATCGGCACCGGCCAGTTCATCGACGCCGGCCAGGAAATCCACCTCAGCAGCGGCATGAAAGTGGTGATGGAAGCCGGTAGTGAGCTGACCCTGATCGGCGGCGGCAGCTTCATCAAGATTGATGCTGGTGGCGTGACCATGAGTGGGCCGGTGATCAATATGAACTCGGGTGGTAGCCCGGGGAGCGGCACGGGGGCGGCGCCGTTGTTGCCCGGCGTCGTGAAACAGGCTGATGCTGACAAGGCTGGCAAGGTGTTAGTCCCGCCAATGACCAATCCGTTTGTACGAAAAAGCGTTCAAGGCCTGCCCCTTGTTCCGATCTGTGGAAAGCAAGCCAATGGCGCTTGCTCGCGAGAGGTTTGCCCATGTCTGAATGGCTGAGTCATTTCCTTGAACAACCCGTGGCCACAACGCCATCGGGCAACAGTGGAAACCGCACCCTGTATGGCATCATCGACAGCGTTCGCCAGCCTCGGGCTCTGGAAAAGCTTTATCAACAGTCCGGGTTGAATGGTGTTGAAAAGCTGTTTCAGGATACGCCGTTTGCCGAAATGAATGATGTCAGTCCGATCTGGCTGCAACTGACACCGGGAAGTCCTGCCGCCGCCCAAGCCATAGAGCTATGCCGCGACAACCGCGCGGGAATTTTGCTGACCTCGCGTGAAAAGCCAGAGACCGCGCTCTTGCATGCTCGTCGCCTCCTGCGCATGAACGACCCGTCTCATGGTGACTCGCTGGCGCGCTACTACGACCCGGCATTCTGGAGCGCGCTGGCGCTGACGGTACCCGCCCGAGCGCTGTTCGGCCCTTGGGCCAGCGTCTACACCCCGCCCGCCCACAGCGACGATCAACAATGGCGTGTTTGGGAACAAACAGAGAAAGTTGATGCCTCTAATGGCGAACAAAAATATCCGCTGCACCTGAAGAGCGACACGCTGATAGCGTTCGATGAGATCCGCTGGTGGTACTGGATTCGGCTGCGGAACGCCGAGTCCGCAGCGGGCTTATCGGATTCGCAATTGTCTGACGTGGCCGATAATTTGCAACTGCTGGTGGATCACGGCATTGAAGAAGGACGTCATCTTGAGCACCTGCTGCCGAATCTGAACCAAGGTCCGTTGCAGGCCCGCACCGACGTCATGAACGTGCTGAGCAGCGACATGCCGGCATTCGAGAAAGTACAACGACTGGAAGTCTGAGATGACAGGTACGTCCGAACAAACACCCGCGCCAGAACAACCACCTGTTGTCATTCCGGCCGATCCACCAAAAAAGACTGCCGACGCGGAAACGTTCTGCAAAGACAAGAAGCCGGGCTGCAGCAGCAGCTATGACGACATCATCTACGTCACCGGTCAGCGCCGTTTCTGGCTGTTGCCCAAGCGCACGTCCGAGAAACTCAAGGAAAGCGTCAGCCTGCTCAAACAGAAAACCGTCGACGCTGATAAAGCCACGCGCATGAGCAACATCGCCGACGCGGGTTTGATGGACTATTTCCTCACCCCTGGCCCGGAAGCCTTTCTCGAAGGCGAGCAACATAGCAGTTACCTGGCGTCGAAGTCGGCAATCCCCGAAGACACTGCCAAAAAGGCGCAGTGCCGCAAGGATTGGGAAACGGCAAAAGCAAAGGGTGATAGCGACGCCACGATGCACGCCGAGCGCGAGATGTTCCACGCTGGACAACGCATCGAGAAAAACCAGAAAAACATGGAAACCCTCGAAAAAGTTTCCGACGAAAAAGCAAAAACGTTGGGGTACAAACGAGAAAACGGCGTCTTCTATACCCCGCGCGCGTTAAAGGCCTGTGAAGCCATCGATACGTACATTAAAGAGCGCGACAAGGCGAAAGCCCACGGCTACAAAATGTTCGATCCAGGCACTAAGAAGATCGCCTCGGCTTGGGAACATCTGAAAGAATATAAGGCCCTTCACAAAAAGCTGATTGAAACCGGCGAGATCGACGAAAAGAAACTCAAGGGTGTGCAAATCAACATCCTGGCGTTGAAAGACCTGATGTCCAAGTACATCAATGCCATTGTCGAGCTTGCCGAGTGCGGGATTGCAGTTCCCGAGTTTGCGCTGAGTCCCGATGACCAATACGCCGGTACCGAGGATTTTCAGGCATTCATCGAGCTGACCACCAAACGCGATGAGCTTGAGAAAAAGATCGAAGAACGTTACTCCCAATGGGTCTCGGCCACTGGCGGAAAATCTGCGCCACCCGGCGTGCTCTTCGTCAGCTTGCAGAAACAGTGGTACGACCTGAATGACGAGGCAGAGCGAATTCAGAACACCGCCGAAGCACGCGTTCGAACACTGAAGCCGCCCCGTCTGTTTCTCTGGGACGCGGAAAGCTACAAGCCAAAACCCCTCGAACGACTGGCCAAAACAAACATTCCACTGCGTGAACTCAGCAGCGCATCGTCGACGACGATCCTGAACCACATCAGCCTGAAACATCTGGCACAGGTCAGCGGCAACGCATTCGAGGGTCAACTCAAAGAACTCGCGACCAGTTTGCCCAAGTCGATTGCCAAAGAATCCGACGACGACCGGATATTCAGTGATTGGCTGGAACAGGAAGGCGCGCTGCAGTTCGATGAAAAGGGACCATGGTTCGATGAACATGGACTTTTCGTGCCTGAAAAATTCTTCACCGCACTGGAAGCCAAAGGCTACAGAGTCGAAAGCATCAAAGCCGAAGCCAAACGCAAAAGTTGGGGCGAAAACCTCAAAGCCATGGTTTTCGAAGATAAACAGTTGCGCAACCTCATGCTGTTCGACAACAGCCCGCAGGCCCAACTGGTTCGATGCTTGCTCCCGGAAAGTGCCAACCTGCTGTCCGAAGTCAAAATGGAAGGCCCCACGCTGAAAAGTGGTTCCCCTCAGATTGCCAACGTAGAAGTTGCACTGGATGTAACAGCGTGGCGCGGCGAAGTCAGCTTACTCAAAGTCGAATTCCCGAAACGGGCAAAAGCCGATCCTTGGGTCGCAAAATACAAGGCTCATGACGGCAGCGTGCGCAGCGTCAACTTCGGCAAACTGTCTCTGGATCTGGAAGCCAAGGCCTGGGGATTCGCTGGTGCAAGCCTCATGCTGTCGCGCGACCTGACCCTGGACCAGAAAACCGGCTACACCAGCTTGGTCGGTGTAGACATCGCTGAAAAATCCGGCGACCTGGCGAAGTTCGAAGTGTTTGCCGGCGCTCAAGCCGGGTGCAAAGTCACCGGCAAACTGTTCTGGTGCCCTCCCCCAAGCGTTCTCCCGCCTGCTCCCGTGCCCAATCGCATTTCAGCCAACCAGTGGCGCCCTATGGCCAAACTGGAAGTTGAAGTGGCCGTGGCCATCGGCGCCGGCTACACCGGCGACATGCAACTGCGGATGCAAAACGGCCTATTGCTGTTATCGATCAAGGGCGCGCTGGTCTGGGGCGCAGGTGTCAAAGGGTATTTGACCTTTGAAGTCGGCTACGACAGCATCGTAGCCTTGACGGAACTGGTGCGACAGGAAATGGCCGCGAACCAATACAAGGATCTTGAGTGGGTCGATGGCGAAGCCATGGACTACCTGCAGAAACTGAGCTTCCTCGGCGCCACTGGTATCGATGTGGCGTTTGCCTATGTGCGTGGGTATGCCATTGTTAAAGGGATTTTTGATGCGCTGACTGAGGGGGGGCGTGGGGGGTTGATTGCTTACTCAATCGTTAATGACAAGAATCAGAAGGAAATGCAGGATTGGGTGTTTAACCTACAACCTCAAGCCTTTGGACCATTACTAATGGCGCTAAGCGCAGCCCCTGCGTCCTTTACTGTGGAGGAAAATCAGAAGAACAAAACCTTCGACGAGGACAATGCATATCACCTGCAACAGAGAGCCATCGAGCAATGTTTAAGATGGATAGCTTCCAAGGCTAATGCGGCCCAGCAATTCGAAGAATCAATTATATGTATGAATCGCGACGGGGTACGTCCGAAACAAGCAGGCACCACATATTGCAAGAACAAACTAAAACTTGATACTTTTATGGCAGAGCGGGTTTACGCGCTCGACGAAATCAGCAATAAAACAAGATCACGTTATCGTGAACATGTAGAAAAACTGGGTGCACGTTTAAATGGACACTGCGAATTCACTACAATTTACAAAGGTCCTGCGTTTGCGCCAATTCAAGACACGAAAGCGGTTTACAAAGGACCTGACATTGATTAACAAGATTATCTTCAGCTTGCTGCTCTCAGTACTCCTTCCTTGTGCCGCTTTCGCAAAAATAACTCCGGAACAACAATCGGCAAAAGAGAAGGGGTTAATTCTTTACCAACAAAATGACTGGTATGATTCTCAGCCACTGCTAGCGAAAGCTGCAGAAGCTGGAGATAGCATTTCTCAGTATTATTTAGCAGAGGCAATTCGGCTAAGCGAACGATATACAACTTCCGAGGCAAGGAAATGGTATGAGGCGGCAGCTGAACAGGGCAACCTTTACGCGATGCTTCGTCTGAGCAGCAAAAATGACATCTGCAGCGATCTGGCAATATGTACGGGCAAGAGCGCTGATGAATGGCGTGAGAAAGTAATAGTAACTGCTCGTGAGCGCGCCGATAAAGGCGACACAGAAGCCATGACAGTATTGTTTATCACCGAGCAAGGTCTTAGTTGGTTGGAGAAGGCTGCAGATGCAGGCGACCCATTAGCGCAAAATACACTTGCCGGAGTTTACAAAGATGGGGAAGGATGGTTTCTGATTCCTGGCAGCCGCGAAAAAGCTGTTGAACAATGGTATGGAGCCTCGGCTAATGGGGGTTATCCGCGAGCCATGTATCTTTACGCCAATTATCTGTATGAACACCACGGTAAAAAAGAAGATGCAGCCTACTGGCTAAAAAAATCTGCCGAAAGTGGGTACATCGATGCCATGGGCAACTATGCGCTGAGCATAGCTCATCTGCCGGACAATCTTGGCTACACTAAAAATTTAGTGGAAGCGTATGGACTAGCGTACCTAATGTCCAAGCTTGAGGGTGGTGGAACAGGCGCCGAAGATGGAAAGATGATATTGCCTGATATAGCAGAGAAAATGTCAGAACAAGAAATCAAGCAAGGCCTTCTATTTGCGGAAGAATGGAAGAAAACGCGCCCACCGCTTTCTTATTTCGTCCCTGTTTACGGCTATTGAGAACTCAACGTGGCATTAATCATGAAACTAGTGACAAGCTTTCTTCTCTTAATGCTTGCACCAAATGTTTATGCCACCCAATTGACAGAGAATCAAGCTACGGCCAAAGATCGCGGCATCGCGCTTTACCATCAAAGCGCTTGGACTTCTTCACAGTCTTTTTTGCAAACCGCCGCCGAAACGGGTGATCGAGACGCTCAATACTACTTAGGCGAGGCCATCCGCCTAAGTAATCGCTACATGACAGAGGAAGCAGTGAAATGGTATGAGGCCGCAGCCGAACAAGGACATATCTATGCCATGCTGCGTCTCAGTAACAAAGAAGACCTCTGCACTATTATCGAAACCTGCAAGCAAAAAAGTGGTCAGGACTGGCGGGCGCAGGCCTTAAAAACTGCACATGAGCGCGCGAAGAGAGGCGACACCGAAGCAATGACTGCGCTCTTCACAGCCCAACAAGGTTTGGAGTGGTTAGAAAAGGCTGCAGAGTCGGATGATAACTTTTCCCAGCAGCTTCTAGCAAGTGCCTATCAAAATGGACAGGGTTCGTTCCTGATCCCAGGCAGTCGAGAGAAAGCAGTCAAGAAGTGGTTTAAGGCGTCTGCGGAAGGGGGCTATCCTCCCGGAATGTACCTTTATGCTAACTACCTATATGAGCACAATGGAAAAAAGGAAGAGATAGGACATTGGCTTAAAAAAACAGCTGAAGCAGGACATATCGATGCACTTGGAAGCTATGCCCTCAATATTGCCCACCTTCCGAACAGTTACGACTTTCCGCTCGATTTAGTCAAAGCCTATGGCTTTACCTATTTGATAACACAGCTTCAAGGAGGGGGAGCAGCACCAAGGGAAGCGAAGATCAGCCTCCCTGAGATTGCAGAAAAAATGAAACCTGAAGAAATCGAAATGGGAATTTCATTCGCAAAGGAATGGGAAAAGACACACCCTCCACTTTCCTATTTTGATCCAACTTACGGATATTAAGCCAATTTATTCCCAAGGCTACCGCCAAATATTCTAAGTGCGACTAGCCCTTGGGTATTTGTAAAACCAACGATCGCATAACAAAAAATTAAAATTTTATAGACCCCATCAATGATCAAAAATATTACTTTATTTTTATTGTTCTCGTTAGCACTGTCTAACCCAGCTTCCGCCGGAATGACAACAGCGCAAAAAGAAGCAGGAGAAACGGGAGTTATTCTTTTCAAACAGAGCGACTGGTACGACTCCCAGCCCTTCCTGAACATTGCTGCAGAGGCAGGGGATCGTGACGCACAATATTATTTGGGCGAAGCTATTAGACTCAGTCAGCGCTATATCACTCCAGACGCAAAAAAGTGGTATGAGGCCTCTGCTGAGCAAGGTTTTTTATATGCAATGCTCCGCTTAAGCAATAAAAATGACTTGTGCGGAAGTATGGGTACCTGCACAGATAAAAATGGAGTGGACTGGCGAGAGCGTTCACTAACAACGGCTCAAGAACGAGCAAAAAAAGGCGACACAGAAGCAATGACCGTCCTGTATACGACTGGTCAGGGCCTGCCATGGCTTGAGAAAGCGGCCGAAGCAGGTGACAGTTACGCACAACAAATGCTGGCTAGCGCTTACAAAAGCGGTGCCGGGTGGTTTTGGATTCCAGGTAGTCGAGAAAAAGCGATTATCAAATGGTTTAAAGCGTCATCGGAAGGTGGTAACCCGAGAGGTATGTTCCTATATGCGAATTACTTATACGACCATAATGGTAGTAAAGAAGATATCGCATACTGGGTAAAAAAATCAGCGGAACACAGTCATATAGATGCAGTTGGCACCTACGCATACAAAATTTCAGATCCGTCCAATGAACTTGGTTACCCAGAAAATCTGATTGAAGCATACGGCTTGACGCTTTTACTTTCAAAACTGGAGGCAGGAACAGCACCAGAAGATGCAAAGCGACTGCTCCCGGATCTGGCTAAAAAGATGAATCCTGTAGAAATAACAGAAGGAATTGAGTTTTCGAAAGAATGGAAAAAAAATCACCCTCCCTTATCTTATTTTGACCCAATATACGGATACTAGACGATCAAATATTCTTAACAACCCTACCTTCGCTCAATTACATTCAGGGGCAGAACACGGTTTATCATATTTTACATATGGAATGCCCCCGATTAAAAACACCATTGAAAGATAGACTTTTTTGCACCAGAGAAACAACCTATAGCGACCATACTTAATCGAACGTATACACTGACCATCATTCCCCCCATTCAAATAGTCAAAGCTTTCCATACAGGACGAATCATTGACTAAAATAATATATATCATCAATTTATACTCAATATTTTTATTCACTCCAGCTTTCGCACAGCTAACAACAGAACAGCTATTAGCAAGAAATAACGGGATTATTCTTTATCAACAAAGTGATTGGTACGATTCACAGCCACTACTGAAAATCGCGGCAGATGCAGGGGACAGTACAGCGCAATATTACCTGGGAGAGGCTATCCGCCTCAGCAACCGCTACACCACCGAAGATGCAAAAAAATGGTACAAATCCGCAGCTAATCAAGGAAATTTGTACGCAATGCTTCGGCTGAGTGCGCATGACTTGTGCAAAGAGATTCAAAGTTGCTCAGGTAAAAACGATGAAGAATGGCGGAGTTATGCGCTGCAGATTGCAAATGAACGCGCCGAGAAAGGCGATACTGAGGCAATGATTGTTTTATTTACCGCTAGCCAAGGTTTGCAATGGTTAGAAAAGGCAGCGACAGCAGGCAGTGGATTTGCTCAAAAAACGCTCGCTGGTAAGTACAAAGATGGTGAGGGTTGGTTCCTTATTCCTGGTAGTCGCGAGAAAGCCGTTGAAAAATGGTTCAAAGCTTCAGCTGACAGCGGTTACCCGCCGGGCATGTACCTATACTCAAATTTTTTATATGAAAATAATGCACGCAAAGAAGATGTAGGATATTGGCTAAAAAAAGCGGCTGAGTCAGGTCATATTGATGCTGCTGGTGGATATGCCCTCACTGTCGCGCATCTCCCTGACAGTTACGGATTCCCTTTGGACTTGGTAGAAGCCTATGGAATCACCTACCTTCTCTCCCATTTGCAAGGCGGTGGCGTAGCCCCTGAGGATGCTCGAAGAAGCCTCTCTGAAATTGCCGAAAAGATGAGTCCTCAAGAAATCGAGGATGGGATTCGCTTTGCCAAAGATTGGGAAAAGACTCACCCACCACTTTCCTACTTTGTTCCGGCTTACGGCTACTGACCTAAGGAAGTTTATCTGTGTCCGCTCTCCGCCCTCTTTTCTTAAGCATCGCCTTGTGGGTTTCCACAACATCAATTTCCAACGCCCAATTAATTGAAAATCAAGCGGTAGCGAAAGAAACTGGCATTATGCTTTACAAGCAAGGTGCATGGACTTCCTCGCAACCGTTTTTACGAACCGCGGCTGAGGCCGGCGATAAAAAATCTCAATATTTTCTAGGTGAGGCGATACGACTAAGTAATCGCTACATGACAGAGGAGGCCAGAAATTGGTACGTAGCTGCGGCAGAGCAAGGTGAACTTTACGCTATGCTACGTCTAAGTAGTAAAAAGGATCTTTGCAACTTACTAGATGACTGCGCGGGGAAAGGTAATGTTGATTGGAGAGAGCAAGCTTTAAAAATTGCCCGTGAACGTGCCGACAAAGGTGATACTGAGGCAATGGTTGTGCTGTTTACGGCAAATCAAGGATTAGAATGGCTAGAACGAGCCGCAGAATCGGGTGATAATTTTGCTCAACAGCGGCTCGCTAGTGCTTACCAAAGTGGAGAGGGATGGTTTTTGATCCCTGGAAGTCGCGAGAAAGCAGTTAAAAAATGGTTTAAGGCTTCAGCAGAAGGAGGTTTTCCTCCGGGCATGTATCTGTATGCAAACTATTTATATGAACACAATGGTAGTAAAGAAGAGGTCGGAAGCTGGCTCAAAAAAACAGCTGAATCCGGACATATAAATGCACTAGGGGGCTACGCATTAAATATTGCCCATCTTCCAGATACTTATGGATTTCCTTTAGATCTCGTTAAGGCTTACGGATTCACCTACTTGATAGCAAGCCTCAAAGGCGGAGCCATCGCACCTGAAGATGCAAGATTGAACCTCCTGGAAATAGCAAAAAAAATGCAACCTGGAGAAATAAAGCTAGGAATATCATTCGCAAAAGAATGGGAAAAATCTCACCCTCCTTTATCGTATTTCCATCCGACATACGGTTACTAGCAACTCCATTGCAACTAGAGAACAACCAACAACACAAAGCGATAGATTTATTTAACAGATACTTCAGCAATTAAATAATCCGTCGCTTTTTCTTTCCAAAACACCCATTTCTTTCAGAGCCGCCGCAGGAGCAAAGGAAGCAAGGGTGGAGAACCCAAGTGCTTAAAAGTAAGTATGAGCGATTACCCCACGTGGGGGACTTCGAAAAAGAAAATGGACTAGAAATAATATACTTGTCTCCGAAACCGCCAACCGGGATGCCTGCGATCAGCTCTCGGCAACTACACCGCAATGCCAATAGTACCTTCCTGGACTTTTCTACAGGACAAGGGAACTTCGAGTTCATGGTGCGAATTGGTATTGGTTCGACAATGTTAATTATCACCTCACTTTTTTTCTTCTCAGCTTTCGCTTCTTGGATCAGAAGATACTCAGAACCGTTCCTCAGTGCCTGGGCCAGATTTTTCTTCAACCCCGTGATATGGTTCATAATTCTATCGATTGCTGCACTCTATCTTTATTATTTTATAAAGTTAGCCAATGAGCTCTCTTCAAACCCGCCTCTACGTTTTAATCGTGAGCGCCGCGAAGTTGTATACGTAGCTAAAAAGTGAGACAAGCCCAGATATACATCTTGGGAAAGCGTTATAGCCTGCGTATCTTCCGGCAAGCTGATAACACAATATTCTGTGACCCCAGAGCACAAGCTAATGATCGGTCTGCGCGAGACGACCAGCGGCGAAGTCCTTTGGAGTGTAATACCATGTGGTCGCTTAAGTCTGGCGCTATCAGAATGGGAAGCTATTAGAGCTTACATGGAGAATGGTATAGACAGCCTCCCAACCAATTATAGCGACGAACTTGAAGAAGGTACTGTCGAGTTTTTCAAATTATGCCGTGAGAGCTATCGCGAAGAACATTCCCTAATACGTTACATATGGGGCTTTATCACAATTCAGTTATTTAGTGGCTGGACTTTACCATGCTACATATCCGAATGGATTAACAATCGTCCTAAAGCGCTATTCCCCAAAGAAGTATTAGAGTGGTCAACGCCCCTCCCTCTAGCCGATCATGCAAAGCCCAGCAAAGAGTTAGTTGCGGAAACCGAAGAAATCCGCAAGCACTTCGCAAGCACTTCGCAAGAGGGAAGACCCTTTTAGATTACTTCGGTTTAAAACCCTCTAGCATGGATACAAATTCAGAGACACGCAAATGATTACCACCACAGCATTTTAATAACTGGTACACACGACGTTTTTTAGCTTTCGAAAGATATTTTATATACTAGAATAAAAGCGCCCCGCTAGCGATGCCCACTCTGCCGGACCAACTCAATGCCTGATAATAAATTCGACCGTTTGCCCCAAGCCGGTGACACTGAAAACAAATTCGGAACCGAATTTATTTATCTTTCGCCGATGCCAGTTCCCACAGGTATGCCAGCCTTCAGCGCCCGCAATTTACATCAAGAGGCAAACGAAACCTACTTGGATTTTTCCGTAGGACGAGGAAACTTTGAGTTCATGGCGAGAGTGGGTATTGGCGTCGTCATGTTTTTTATTATTTTTCTATTTCTTGCAACCGGATACTTGTCCTGGCTACGACGAAATTTTGAACCATTCTTATCAAGTTGGTGGGAGTTTTTCTCCGGCCCGGTCGTGGGGGCGATTGTAATACCATTAGCCTTGCTTTATACCGTGATCTTTTATCTTTCTACACGCCAGATCACACAACATCCACCCATACGTTTTAACCGTCAACGTCGCGAGATCGTTTTCATTCCAAAAAAGGGAAGCCGCCCACATTATGTAGCTTGGGAGAGTACTATTGCCTGCGTATCTGCTGGCCAACTAGTAACGCAATATGCAACGATACCTGAATTCAAATTAATGATCGGCTTGCGTGAAGCAGAAACCGGAAACATTCTTTGGTCATCTGTCGCTTGCGGGAGTTTAAGTTTAGCGATTTCCGAATGGGAGGCTATACGGGCCTATATGGAAGAAGGAACCTCAGCCTTGCCTGCGCCACAAACAGACGAACTTGAAGAGGGAAGTGTGGCGTTTTTCCATTTATGTCGACGAACTTACCGAGCAGAACACTCCGTAATCCGTTACGCCTGGGGCTTCCTGACGATACAGTTTTTTAGCGGCTGGACTTTGCCCTGCTATATTTCCGGCTGGGTAAATAACCGCCCAAAAGCAAAATTCCCTAAAGAAGTACTGCAGTGGTCGAAGCCAATATCCACTGATCAGCATGCAAATCCGAGCGAGGAACTTTTACATAAAACCGCCGAGATTCGCTCAACCTTTTTAAAGGGGAGAACTTTTCTCGACCATTTCAAACTCAAGCGCTCTGATCAAGCACAGTAAATAGACAATCGGGGATAAACCACGTTTATTTCTTCTAGAAGTGGTCTCCCCTGAATAGCCTGCCCCCTTACTCGGTAAACGACTAACCCGCCTAAAAATCCGCGAAAAGCTGAAGAGCAACACTTACGTGATCGAAGCTGAAACCCCGCATCCACAATGCATCTACTCAACCAGTTCGCCCGCCACCTCATACTTCACCACAACCCGATTCCGATAAAGCCTCTCCCTTTCCACCAACGTCCCCACCTGCCCTTTTTCCCTGACCTCTCGCCAAATCTCATTCTCCCGATACACCCGCGCACCCTCCCGCACAAACCGATGCGCCTCTTGAAACACGTGATAGCGATATTCCCTCACCCGATCACACAACAACTCCCCTTCGAGCTGTGTCTCGCCGACGTTCAACTTCAGCTGAAAGTACCGATCCGTCGGGTTATGCAGCACCAGATCAACGTAGTTATAGAAAATTGCCGCCCCGGACCCAAACGGCAGTACCCGCCCCTCATCCGGAAACGGGTCGAAGCTGTGGTTGGAGCGTTCGACCACCACCAGCGGCGAATGAATCGCCATCCAGTGAATCAGGTTGCTCAGTTGGCAAATGCCTCCGCCTACCCCGCGTCGAGCCTCGCCGAAGGACAGTTCCATGCCTTCAACGTAGCCACGCTTCAACGTCGGGCGGCCGACGAGGCGGCAGAAGGAGAAGTATTCGCCGGGGCCGATGATGACGCCGTCGATGGCGGCGACGGCGAGTTTGAGGTTGATGACTTTGTTGTGTTGCAAGGCGAGGTCGGAGTCGCCGAGTTTACGGATGAGTTTCGAGGTGTGTTTGAGGTAGCGAAATGGCAAGCGCTCGGCCATAGCGACGGGGCGTGCGTAGCGTTTGCTGGAGCAGTGCCAGGCAATCTGGCGAAACAGTCTTTTTTGCCACACGCGCAGCCAGTACAAGGCCGGGTGATATAGGGAAAGTGGTTTCATCCGTGACACAACGGCGCGCGCCGTTTCTTCCTTGAACGTGAGAGGGGCGCGCATTTTATCCGGTAATGACCGGCAGCACCCCATGCATTTCACAAGACCAGCGGTCTCACTTCGACACACTCTCCCTGCCACCAAATCCGCAAATTAAGGTTCGACTAAGGTTGCATCGCTACGATCGCGGCCATGAAACCTGTTGCCTTTGAATCGCAGATGAGTCCTTCCGACATGAAAGCGTTTGATTTACCAACCCAGCCATCGCCGAATTTCAGCCTTGTCTTGGTAAATTACAAAACCCCGGACATCACCAGAATGTGCCTTGAGCTTTTGCGTGAGCATGTTCAGGACCAGCGCATTCCGGTGTGGGTGGTGGATAACGATTCGGCGGACGCCAGTCTCGATTACTTGCGTTCGCTCGATTGGATCAACTTGATTGAACGGCCTTCGCCGGGCAAGGAAATCGGCCATATTGCACATGGCAAGGCACTGGATCTAGCACTGGAAAAAGTCGACACCGATTACCTGTTTCTGTTGCACACAGATACCTTTGTCTACGACAAGGAAGTGTTTGCAATGATGATGCGCGAGTGCACGAAAACCCCGGATATGGCCGCAGTCGGTTGTGTCGAACAACTCAATCGGGGAGTTTTTCGTGATACGTGGCGACTAACTTCGCGCTTTTGCAAGCACTATGTTCGCAAAGCTAAAGTGCGTCTTGGCCTGCGCTCGAAAATGCCAAGACCCTACAAAGAAACTCATCTGAAAAGTTTCTGCACATTGTGGAACGCACGTTTGATGAAGTCTCAAGGCCTGCACTTCTGCATGGATGAACAGGTGCCGGGTTATGCGCTGCAAGATCGAATGAGCAGCCTGGGCTATGGCATCAGGTTTTTGTCGCCGCGCAAGATTTTCCGCTATCTGGATCACATCCAGTCCGGAACCGTCGCGGCTGCAGGCACCTACGGGGCAAATCACCGCAGGACAAAAATGTATCAGGCCACGCTGAAGCGCTTTCAAGGGGCAGCAAGACAAGGCTGAAGCGCACAACTCGGTCTAATTCACAGCAAACAAAAAGGGCGACTATAAAGTCGCCCTTTTTGTTTGCAGAAATTGTATACATCCACTCCGAAGAGGTGTTCGCCCAGTGTAATGGCCTGGCAATCCATGCACCGGTAAAGAGCCCTGACACTGGGCGAACGGGAAGGATTTTAATAGAAGTTGGCGCTTATGTCCTCATTCTTGAATATGAAATTTATGTACGAAAACGTTAATAGATATTTATCGACGATTCCTTTCATGAAACTTTCAATGAGGTCCATCCAAACTAATAGTATGACTACTCTCATACAAAAACTGTACAAGAGCAGTCACCCTGTAGAGTTAAAGCTCAACTTTCGTGTTGACTAGTCACTTTCAAGATGTCGGTGTAAGTGACAATAACGCTCTGCCCTTCTTTCAGATCTTTCAGTTTGGCTTGAATTTCAGGCTTTTTCACGTCGAGCACTTTCGATACGCCCGCCGGGTTTTGCAGGGTCACCTGATTCTTCTTCAAATCAATTTTGGTGATTTTCAGTTGCACCTGAACCTGACGGAACGCTTCGCCACCGGGGTTATCGCTGCCCGGGGCCTTACGCAACTCGCCGGTACGTTCGGTGGTGCCAGGCAGACCTTTATCCACATCGGTGTCGAGGTAAGCGGCGACAGAACGCTGCACCTGGATGTTGACCTGATCGCCGGCCTTGAGATTGTCGAGGTTTTTCGCCTTGTCGCTCAGCTGAACGTGAACCGGCTTGCCTTCGGCCCCTTCGAGCACAACCTGATGGTTGGCGGCATCGACGGAGATCACTTTGGTGGTGACCTGATCGGCTTCAACAGTGGCAGACAGCGGAATATCGGCAGCCAGGGCGCCGAAGCTGGTGGCGGACAGTACGGTTGCGAGGGTGATGGCCTTGGCCAGTGCGTCGAGCTTCATAAGCAATACTTTCCCTGTGATGAATGGCAGCACCCGGCGTTGAAGCGGCTTCGACGCCGGGCGTGCCACTGAGCATAGACGCTGTTCAGGGCTTGGCTTTTGTTTGTGCCGGTGAGGTTTGTTGCTTGGCGGTATCTTGCGCGGTGGATTCGCCGCTGGGCGTGCCTTTGCCAGTGTTTTCGCGCTGTTTCGGGTCGGTGGGCCGCAGGGCGTCGTTGTCGCGTTCGGTTTCGCCCGGTGGCCGGGGTTCGTCGGGGTGTTCGCCTTGGGTGATGGGTTTCATGGGGTAGTCCTCAGGCTTCGGGGTCGTCGAGTTCACGGGTGACGTTGATGGCGGGGGAATCCTTGTGCAGGTCGTCGGCCTTGGCGCGCAGGAGCTGCCATTGCTCCAGATCGATGGCGCCTTGGCCGAGCAGGTCGTCGGCGATGCGTTGCAGGTCGAAATAGTGCGCGTCGGGGGATTGCTGCCAGTAGGTCTGGTCATCGAACAGGCGCTGCCAGGAATTCAGGTCTGGGGGTTGCAGGTCGTCGCTCATTGCCAATCCTCGACAGGTTTCTCTATAGAGGACAACACAGCAAGCCGAGTTCAAACCGATCCATTGTAGGAGCTGCCGAAGGCTGCGATCTGTTGAGGTTGCTTTTAAAGATCGCAGCCTTCGGCAGCTCCTACAGGGATTTGCGGATACCTTTCAGTACCCGGTCATTTCCAGATAGCCCTGGCCGGGATGGCTGCCGCTGATGTGCACCGGGCCTTCCCAGTAAGGGATGCGCAGGTTCATCCAGGCATTCGGGTTGAGCGCATCGAGGGTGATGTCGAGGTGTTTGTCGGGGATGCTGATCGACCATTTCACCGGCATCGCGCGGCCGGCGACTTTTGCGGTGTCTTGCGGGATGAGCCGGATCTGCGAACTGCGCAGCGTTTGCGTCTGGCCATCGGCGGCTATCCATGTGCCGGTGAGATACGGCGCGCCGTTCTTCTGGCGCATGCGGTACAGCATCACGTGTTCACCACTGTCCAGGTGCAGGGAAAACCAGTCCCAACCGGTTTGATTGGCGGTCAGCGGCTGGCTGCTCCATTCGCGATCAAGCCACGCGGGGCCGCTGACGGTGTAGGTCTGGCCGTCGATCTGCAATGTTCCGCTGGCCTGGAAGAACGGCTGACTGTAGTAATACGACGCCTGACCTTCTTCGGATTTCTGACTGAAGCCCTTGTCGCCCTGCAACACCAGCGGGCGGCTGGAAGTGAGGTGCAGTTGATAGGCGAAATCCTTGTCGCGAGCGCTGAGTTGCAGGTCGCTCAACGGATCCTGCGCCTGACTGGCAAACCGCCAATCATCAATCCACGCCTCGAACGGCGCCAGCCGCACACCCGCCTGCCCCACTCCGCCTCGGGCGTAACGTTCGGCGGCGTGATGCACCGTGCTCGAAGTCACCGCCGCATGCCCGAGCCAGATCGTCTGATCAGCCCACCCGGCCTGCTCCGCCAGAGGTTTCAGCGCACTGCGAAACAGCGTCCACTGCACGCCAAACTCATTGCCCTGCTGATCCTTGAGATTGGCGGTGACGTACCACCACTCAATGCGAAAACCGTCATGCGCCCCGTGATCTGCCGGAAAACTGAACACCCGGCCCGGCACCACCGGCGTAAACGCCAACGCCTGATCGCCCATCCCGGCGAAGCCTTTTTGCTCCGGAGCCGATTGATCGCAACCACCGAGCAGCAACAAAACCATGAGCACAACGAAATTAATCCTCATGGGCAAACGTCCTCAGCAGGTCAGCCGGTTGCGTGCGATAGAGCGAATACAGCGGCCATGCAGACGCCAGCAACGTCGCCAGCAACGCCAACCCCATCAACTGCAGCAATTGCCACGGGAACACCCGCAACGGCAGCCGCCAGCCAAACGCCTGCACATTGATTACCGCGTCCAGACACCACGCCAGCGCGATCCCCAGTGGCAACGCCAGCACCAGCGTCAGCACCGCCAGCAGCCAGGTCTGCCCGAGATTGAGCAACATCAACTGCCGTCGCGTCACGCCCAGCGCCCACAGCGGTGCGAGTTGACCGAGGCGACTTTGACTCTGGGTCAGCAGACTGATGAACAGCGCCACGCCCGCCACCGCCAGCGTCAAACTGTTCAACGCCGCCGTCGCTGCAAAGGTGCGTTCGAAAACCTGCACCGACCAGCCCTTGAGCCGCGCCTGATCAACGATACGGCTGTCATCGAGTTGAAAACGCGTCTGCAATGCAGCTAAAAATCCCGGGATATTCTGCGGCTCGATGCGCAGATTGAAACGGTTCGGCGTCAGTTGGGGCCAGCCGCGCAGCAGGTGGTTTATGTTGACCAGCAAGTGGCCCTTGGGATTGCCGTAATCGGCGTAGATGCCGACGATGCGCGGCGACCATGTGCCGTTGGGTGTAGGAATCGCCACGTGTTCACCCACGTGCAATTTCAAGCGCCGGGAGATTTGCTCGCTGAGCATCACCGCATCATCCGTGGCCAGATGTGCCCACGGATCGCCGCCCATCGCATCGAGCAGCGGCCAGTGCTGGCGATAATGCGCGTGATCGATGATGCCGAACACCTCCGCCGGCCAGCCTTGCAACGTCACGGCGACCTGCCAGTTGGGCAGAATCGCCGCAACATTCGGCTGCTGCTTGAGCCAGCTGTACATTTCCCGCGACTGGGCCGGATTGCTCGGATTGATATACAACTCGGCACTCAGGCGTTGTTCTAGCCAGTCGTTGAAGGTCTGGCGAAATCCGGCAGTCATGCTGCCGGCGCCGATGTTGGCGGCCAGCGCCAGAAGCAAAGCCATCAACGCCAGACTCAGTGCCGGCAGTTGCTGGCGGCAATCGGCGAGAAACCACTGGCCGAGCACCGAGCGACTGCGCCCGAGCAACTGATTCAACAGCGCACTGAGCAACACCGGCAGCGCCAATGCAGCGCCGATCAGCAACCCGGCCATCAGGACAAAACCGCTGGCCAGACTGTCGCCCCCGATCAATGCCACCAAGGCAAGCAAAGCCAGCACCGCCGCCAGCCAGGCTTGGCGACGCAACCAGCGCGCATATTGCTGATGCCAGGCTTGCGGATCGGCCACGGCCAGCAACGGCAAACGGGCGGCGCGCAACAGACTGTTGGCCCCGGCGAGCAAGGCGCCGAGCAGGCTCAAGCCGATACCGCTGAACCACCACCAGGGGCTGAGGCGCAACTGCCCCGCCACTTCGGCGCCGTACAATCCGCGCAGGCTGGCGGCGACATCCGGCAGCAAGGCACTCGCCAGCCAATAGCCGCTGATCACACCGAACAATCCGCCGATCAGCGCCAGCGCACCCAACTCAACGATCAGGCAGAAGATCAACATCCGCGCACTGACCCCGCAGGCGCGCAGCGTACGCAGCAAGCCGCGCCGTTGCTCAAGCGCCAGCCCAATCGCGGCGTGGACAATGAACAAGCCGACCACAAACGAGAGAAATCCCAGCGCATCGAGATTGAGGTGAAAGCTCTCGGTCAGTCGCGCCAGATTGTTTTCCTCGCCGCTGCTCTTGAGCTGCAACTGACCTTTGAACGCGGCAGGCAACTCAGCGTGAAAATCCTTGGGCAGCAACAGCCGCGACAATTGCCCGGGTTGTTCCAGCAGGGTTTGCGCGACGCCGATGTCCACCAGCAACAGGCCGGGCGCCATGTCCTTTTGCGCGAGCAACGGCGGCAATCGCAGACCATTCGCCGTTTGCGGCGTGTCGCCTTCACGCAGAGCCAGTGCTTGCAAAGTTTCCGGTGAAATCCAGGTACTGCCCGGCGGCGTGAAAAACTCGACCACACGCTCGATCGGCAGCGCCTGCCCGGCCACCGCCGAATCGGCCGGCAGCGACACCGGTTCGATGCCCATCAATTGCAGCCGCTGATTGTCGAGGCCCTTGAGCAGCACCCGACCTTGCAACACTGGCGACACCGGCCAGCCCTGTCGGCGCAGATCCACGAACCATTGCTGCGCGAACGTTGCGCCGTTCGGCGTACTGAGGCTGACCTGCGGCTCGCCGCCGATCAATTGGCTGGCCCGCGCGTAACTGTCGCGCGCCTGACTGTTCAGCGCTTCGACGCCGGTCAGCAGGCTGGTCGCCAGCCACAACCCGGTCAGCACACTGAAAAACTGCACCGGATGACGCCGCCAATGGCTGAGCAGCGCGCGTAGCGTTTGCGCAAAGACGATCACGTCAGCCGTCCACTGGACAACACCACTCGCTGCGCCAATCGGGCCGCGACTCGCGGGCTGTGGGTGACCATCAACAAGGTGGTTGGCGTGTCATCGAGCAATTCCAGCAACAGCCGCAGGACTTCGTCGCTGGTGGCTTCGTCGAGGCTACCGGTGGGCTCATCGGCCAACAGCAATTTCGGCTGCGAGGCCAGCGCCCGGCCCAACGCGACCCGCTGCTGTTGGCCTCCGGAAAGTTGCTCGGGATAACGCTTGAGCAAATCGCCCAGCCCTAAGCGTTGCACCAGATGCGCCTGCCAACGCGGCTCATGACGGCCGGCCAGCCGCGCCTGAAAGGCCAGATTGTCCTCGACGCGCAAACTGCCGATCAGGTTGAACTGCTGGAACACCAGACCGATTTCTGTGCGCCGCCAGTTAGCCAGTTGCGCCTCGTTCATTGCCTCAAGTCGATGCTCGCCGCTGCGAATGCTGCCGCTGTCGACTTTGTCGAGACCGGCCACCAGGTGCAGCAATGTGCTTTTGCCGCTGCCGGATTCGCCCATGAGCGCGAGGCTACTGCCGGGCGCCAGTGTCAGGTCGACGCCTTGCAGCACCGGCAATGGGCCTTGCGGGGTTAGATAACTTTTGAAGACGTTTTCAACGTGAAGCATGCCGCCACCTGATCGGTCAGTGTGGGGCAAGGATAGCGGATGCCGATGACAGACCTGAATCTTGCAGTGAACGCAATGGCCTCATCGCTGGCAAGCCAGCTCCCACAGGGAATGAGGCTGTTCACAAATATTGAATTCACCCTAAAACACTGTGGGAGCTGGCTTGCCAGCGATGGGGTCAGTCCTGCCAACCCAAAATCTACTGACCGGCCGCCACACTCGCCGGCGCCTGCGACGGCGTGACAATGCTGCCCAGATCAATGTGCTTCCACTCAGGCTTGGCCCCCAACCGCGCATTGAAGCGATAGTTGAAGGTAAATTCATCCGCCGTCGGCACCGTCAGCGGCTTGCCATAAACCCCTTCGATCCCCGCCAGGTCATAGCCCATCAACTGCAACAGGGTCGGGAAGATGTTGTAGTGGCTGGAACGATCTTTGTTCGCCGCTAATTGCGCCGACCAATCCAGCGTCTTCAGTTCACGGCCCTGAATAACCACCAGCGGCACCAACCCTTCTTCTTCCACCGGATCGCCACCGCAATGCGTGTTCAAGCCCGGATTACCGCGCTCATGCAAATCCTGGCCGTGATCAGAGGTGTAGATCAGCAGCGCATTGTTCAGATTGCCCTGAGCGAACACCCGCGCGAAAAACTCGCCAACGTTCCACAACACAGTGTTTTTGTAGGCGTTGCGGTACAGCACCCAGTCATCCGGCTGGCCGTTGAAACCGTTGCGCTCGCCGGTATCGGCCACCTCGGTGAACTGCCCGCGCGGCAAGGTCGGGCGGTACGCCATGAACGCGTCCGGGTATTTGTCGTGCACCGGGAAATGCGCGCCGACCTTGTTGATCACCACCAGCTCCGGCTTGTCATCGTTGAGCAATTCGATCAGCTTCGCCGCGGCGGCCATGTCGCGGTCGCGCACGCTGGTCTGGTCGAATTGCACGAACTCGTCGATGTCCTTCTTCTCGGTATCGGTCATCAGGTTCTGCAGGTTGCCGCCGGTACGCTGGGCGTCGATGTACACGGTGCGCAGCCCGGCCTTCCTGGCGTACTGCCAGATCGACGGCAACGTGCTGTTGATGCGCATGTAGTCGGCGCGGGTGCCGCCATAGCGCAGGGTCACGTTGGTGTCGGCGCTGCAATTGGCGATGGACGCGGCGTAGCCGTAATTGAAGATGTCGACGCCGTGCGGCGCTTGCTTGAGGTTGCTGTGCACACCGTACGGCGCGTTGATGTCCAGATAATTGCCAGAGATGCTTTCGTCGATGATCAGCACGATGTCATGGCCGACCGCTTCTGAAGCGCGCGCCAGTGTCACCGGTTCGCGCGGGCCGACCGTGTTGTGCAGCGCCTCATAGGCAAACAGATTCAGATAGGCCAGCGGCGTGTACATGATCGGCAAGCCCCGCGCGCCCTCACCCGCACGCAAGAACAGCACGGCACTGAGCAGCAACACGCCGCACAACGGCGCCGCTACCCGCAGCGCGTCGGGAATCGACAAACCGTGGCGTGGCTTCAGACCGATGCCGAACAACAACAGCAAACCACTGACGGCGCCGTGCAGGATCGCGCCTCGATACTGGTATGCCGCTTCCTGAATGAAACCGCCGGAATACACCAGCGAGACGAAGCTGCTGTAGCTCAGGTAATCCGCAGTGACCCGGGTGTAGACATCGAAAAATACCGCCGAGGCAAACATCACAAATGCGAACACATGCCGGATGAGTGCCTGTCGTATATACGCCGTTAGATATAACGCTAAAGTAAGCGCCAAAAACATCGCGCCAAAAAGAAGTACAGCGAAACCCGGGCCGATAGCATTTAACCGATCAATGTAATATTCGGAATAAAGCAGCAAATAAATAATTAAAAGCAGTTCTTTCAAATATCGAAACATGGCAATTCCGGTCGCACAAAACGGCATTGAGTCAATCGTTTGTCGGTCAAAATCTGACACTAGCACCCGGCCATCAAAGCGCAAGAAATGGCTGACTTTCTTACAAAGCGTCAAAAAACCGATGACTCAAATCTGACACACTCAAGTCGCTGAAAGCCTTTAAATTCGCGGCCTTCGACCGTCCATCGTTTTCTTTGAAATGTGAAAAAAGCGTCAAGCACGGGACAAATCCAGCAATAGCAAGCACTTGATGGCCAATCGCCCCCAAAATTGGGGCTGTTATACAGGTGCAACATGTCATTTTGCTGACACGCTTTTCAAACCCTGCGCTATACCCCTTTTGACAGTCTCATTTTGAACTTCTTCTTTTCGCTCTATCGAGGGTGCGCAGATGGACGTGAGCGTATTTGGCACGGGCTATGTTGGACTAATACAAGCCGCCGCACTTGCAGATGTCGGTCATCGGGTTTTATGCGTGGATATTGACCCGAACAAGATTAAACAACTGCAACAAGCGGTGCCGCCCATTAGCGAGCCCGGTTTGTCCAGCACGCTTGAGGAGAACATCAAGGCCGGCCGTCTGCTGTTCAGCACCCAGGCCAGCGACGCGGTCGAACACGCCGAGCTGATCTTCATCGCCGTCGGCACCCCGGCCGATGAGGATGGCTCTGCCGACCTCAGCCATGTACTCAATGTCGCCCGGCAGATCGCCTCGCACATGGAAGCCGATCGCACGCTGATCATCAAATCCACGGTGCCGGTCGGCACGGCGGATCAAGTACTCGCCACCGCCAACAGCGAATTGCAGCGCCGCGACAAGAGCAGTCTGACCGTACGTGTGGTCTCCAACCCGGAATTCCTCAAGGAAGGCAGCGCCCTCGCCGACTGCATGCGCCCAGACCGGATTATCGTAGGCACCCGCGACGACGCGGCCCGCGAGCAGATGAGCGAGCTGTACGCGCCGTTCTGCCGCAACCACGAAAAACTGATGTTCATGGACAATCGTAGCGCCGAACTGACCAAGTACGCCGCCAACGCGATGCTCGCCACGCGCATCAGCTTCATGAACGAGTTGGCCAATCTCACCGAACTGCTCGGTGCCGACATCGAAGCGGTGCGCAAAGGCATCGGCTCCGACCCGCGCATCGGCTACCACTTCATCTATCCGGGCTGCGGCTTCGGTGGCTCGTGCTTTCCCAAGGACCTGCGCGCCCTGTTGCACACCGCCGAACACAACGGCATGCCGTTGAAATTGCTGCGCAGCGTCACCGACGTCAACGACCTGCAGCGGCACATCCTGTTCAGCAAATTGAAAGCGCAATTCCCGCAAGGTCTGGCCGGCAAGTCCATTGCCATCTGGGGCCTGGCGTTCAAACCGAACACCGATGACATGCGCGAAGCACCGAGCCGATATCTGATGGATGCGTTGTGGGCCGAAGGCGCCAGTGTGCAGGCCTACGACCCGGAAGCCATGTCCGAATGCCGGCGCCTCTACGGTTACCGCAACGATCTGCACCTGTGCGCCACCCGCGACGACACCCTGGAAGACGCCGATGCGCTAGTGATCTGTACCGAATGGAAAAACTTCCGCGTGGTCGATTTCGAGCTGCTCGCCGACAAGCTGCGTTCGAAGGTGATCATCGACGGCCGCAACCTGTACAACCCGGAACAAGTGGCGGCCGCCGGCCTGCATTACAGCGGCATCGGTCTGCGCCACATTGCCCCCGAAGGGCTGCGGCCATGAAGGTGCTGGTCACCGGTGCGGCCGGTTTCATTGGTGCCCATTGCGTGTTGCGGCTGATCCGCGACGGGCACGCGGTGGTCGGTCTGGACAATTTCAACGCCTACTACGATCCGCAACTCAAGCACGACCGCGTGCAGTGGGTGCGCGAGCAGGTTGGCGATTTCCAGCTCGCCACGGTTGACCTGGCCGATGCCTCGGCCATCGAAGCACTGTTCGTCCGCGAACGCCCGCAAGTGGTGATTCACCTCGCCGCGCAAGCCGGGGTGCGTTACTCGCTGGAAAATCCACGGGCGTATCTGGACAGCAACCTCAGTGGGTTCCTCAACATTCTGGAAAATTGCCGGCATCACCCGGTCGAACACCTGATTTACGCCTCGTCAAGTTCGGTGTACGGCGCCAATCAGCACACACCGTACTCGGTGAAGGACGGCGTCAATCACCCGCTCTCGCTGTACGCCGCGACAAAGAAAGCCAATGAACTGATGGCGCACAGTTACAGCCACCTGTTCGGCATTCCCAGTACCGGCCTGCGCTTCTTCACCGTGTACGGGCCTTGGGGCCGGCCGGACATGTCGCCGATCCAGTTCGCCCGAGCGATCAGCGACGGCACGCCGCTGAAACTGTTCAATTACGGCGAACACCAGCGCGACTTCACCTACATCGACGACATTGTCGAGAGCATCGCCCGGCTCACCGATCAGCCGCCGCATGCCCACCCCGAATGGGATCGCGAGCACCCGGACGCCGGCACCAGCATGGCGCCGTGGCGGTTATTCAATATTGGCGGCCACCACCCGGTGGAACTGAAAACCTATCTGGCGCTGATGGAAAAACACCTCGGCCAGAAAGCCATTGTCGAGCTGTTGCCGCTGCAACCGGGCGACGTGCTCAACACCTGTGCCGAAACCGACGATCTGGCACAGGCCACCGGATTCCAGCCACGCATCGAGCTGGATGAAGGACTCGGTTGCTTCATCGCATGGTTTCGCGACTACTACCCCACTGCCTATCGCCCACGCGCCGCTCGCGGCTGAACATCAGCGGAGGACTCCATGACTGGACATGAAAAAGGTGTACCGATCCAACAGCTGCAGCGTGACAAGCGCATCGATCCAGAGCAGCGCATGCGCCTGGATGCTGCGATTCACCGCCAGGGTCGCGGCTGGGTTACCGGTCGCGAAGGCGGTCGCCCGTGGCAACTGTCGCGCACCAATCGCGTGGTCGCCTGCCTCGGCGCCCTGATGATTCTGCTGCTGATTTCGCCGCTGTTGATCGGCCTGGCGCTGACCATCAAGTTCACCAGCGAAGGCCCGGTGATGTTCGTGCAAAAACGCACCGGTTATCGCGGTCGCAAGTTCGGCATGTACAAATTCCGCACCATGGTCGCCAACGCCGAAGAGTTGAAAGAGTCACTGCGTCACCTCAACAAGCACGGTGCCGACGCCATCGATTTCAAGATCGACCACGACCCGCGCATCACCCGCATCGGCGGTTTTCTGCGGCGCACCAGCCTCGATGAATTGCCCAATCTGATCAATGTATTCACCGGCGACATGCGCCTGGTCGGCCCGCGTCCGACCTCGTTCAACGCCTACCGCTACAAGGACAATCACCTCGCCCGACTGGCGATCTACCCCGGCATGACGGGCCTGTGGCAGATCTCCGGACGCAGCAATATCGACTTCGACCAGCGCGTTGAGTTGGACCTCAGCTATATCGCCGAGCAGAGCCTTTTGCTTGATCTGAAGATTCTGTTGAAAACCCCCTTCAAAGTATTCAGCGGCCACGGAGCAAGCTAATGGACGGTTCAACCAACAAAAGCCTGAGCATTGCCAACCCCAGCGAATCGAACCTGACCTCGACCGTGCAGGATCTCGATCTGCGGATCCTGTTCCTGACCGCTGCCAACCCTGGCGCCGGCACCACCACCAGTGCCCTGGCGCTGGCCAGCCAACTGGCGCAAATGAGTAGCGGCCAAGTGTTGCTGGTCGACGCCAGCCAGTCGGCGAGCAACCTCACGCAGCAACTGAACCTGAGCAAGGAGCGCGGCCTGCGTGACTTGCTGTTCAACCCGGACAACCCGCCGCTGTTGCAGGACTGCGTGGTGCAGGTGTCGAGCCTGCCCTTCCACGTGCTGCCGAATGGTCGGCCGATCCGCACCATGGAACACCTGACCGCCGAGCGTCTGAGCCCGTTGCTCGATCAATTGGGCAGCCAGTACCGCTTCGTGGTGATCGACGGCGACGCGGTGTACTCCGCCGCCGACACGCTGGTGATCAGTACGCAAGTCGATGGCGTGGTGTTCGTGGTGCGCGCCGAAGACACGCGCTGGGAAGTCGCCCAGGCCGCCGTGCAACGCCTGACTCAGGCCGGGGCGAAAGTGGTCGGCAGCGTGTTCAACCGACGCAAGTACTACATGCCCAAATGGCTTTACAAAAACCTCTAAGCGAACGCGAAGGATGACGCCATGAACGCCAAGATTCTTGTGCTGCTGATGCTGCCGCTTGCAGGTTGCTCCAGCACCTCCGAAACCCAGAACATGCCGGTGAATATCCTCACCGCCACGCCGGCCAACGCCCAGGCGACTGATATGCCGAAGATCGAACAGACCCTGCGTCCGCAGGATGTGCTCGATGTGATCTTCCATATCAGTACCAGCGGCTCGGACGCTTACCGTGTGCAGTCAGGTGACCAGATCGGCCTGAACTTCACCGCTGCCAGCCAGCTCAACGGCAATCAACTGGTGCTGCCCGACGGCACCATCGAACTGCCGGGCGCCAACACCTCGGTGAAAATCGCCGGGCTGACCAGTGATCAGGCGCGCGAAGAAATCCAGCGCGCCTATCAGCGCAAGCAACTGTTCCAGCCCAACCGCAATCAGTTGACCGTGCAGATCATCAGCCCGCTGACCAATGAGCAGAACCTGAAAAGCGCGCTGAACCACCCGGCCACCGGCATGAGCCGCGAGATCACCGTCGGCACTGACGGTTACGCAAGCTTCCCGGAAATCGGCGCCGTGCCGCTGCAAGGCATGACCGTCAATCAACTGGAAACCTTCCTCAACAAGAAATACGCGCAACTGCCCGGCCGGATGACCGTCGATGTGCTGCTGAAATCCACCGCCGGCAACGAAATCTATGTGCTGGGCGAAGTCGGCCAACCGGGTTCCTACCCGATCCGCCGGCCGGTGTCGGTGCTTGAAGCACTGACCCTGGCCCGTGGCACCAACGTCAAGGCCCGTCTGGATTCGGTGGTGATCATGCGCCGCAACGGCAATCAGGTGCAGGCGGTGCGTTACGACGTCGAGAAAGCGCTGTCCGGCGATGCTTCGCAGATCGCGTATCTGCAACCGGACGACATGCTCTACGTGCCGAAAACCAAACTGGCCAGCGCCGGCGAACTCGCCCGGCAATTGGCTGATGTGGTGCTGTTCCAGGGCGTCGGGTTCAGCTTCGGCTACCGCGTCGACAACAAAGACAGCAACAACAACTGACTCTCAGGTGACCGACATGAATCCAAAGGAAAACTACCTGCATGAGTTCTTCAGGATCTTCTTTGCCAACAAGCAACTGGTGAAACGGGTCTTCCTGATCTTTGCAGTCATCGCCCTGCTCCTGCCGCTGGTGCTCAAACAGAGCTTCGATATCACCGCGCAGGTCATCGTGCAGTCGAAAAAACTCTCCCAGGGTGACGCCACCACGTCGCTCACGGTGGACAACGCCACCTTCATTCCGCCATCGCTGGCGGACATGGAAACCGAGAGCAATATCCTCCGTTCGCCGGCGCTGATCCGGCAGACCATCAGCGAACTGCGCGACAAGGGCGAGTACACGCCTTCGCCGGGCATCTTCAGCAAACTGGTGGCCGAGCCGTTCAAGCGCTACGTCAGTTCACCGCTGCGCCAGTACGTGATCAACCCCGTGCGCAACGTGCTTGGACTTGAGACTGATCCGGTGCGCGACACCGCCCTCGACGCGCTGACCCAACAGGCCATCGACAGTCTGAAAATCGAGACCCTGCCCGGCTCCAACGTGATCTCGATCGTCTACAGCTTCCCCGATCCGCATCAGGGCACGACGTTTGTTTCAGCCTTGCTGCAGAACTATCTGTTCAGTCGTCAGGCTTTGCAGTCGATCGATTTGCCGCAGTCCTTTTACGAGTCGAAGAAGCACCTCTATCAAGTGCGCCTCGATGGCCTGGAAGGCAATCGTCAAGCCTTGCTGGAAAGTGTCGGTTCGTCGGATCCGAAGGAGGAAATCACCTTCCGTCTGAACGCCATCAACACTGAAGAACAAGCGCTGAACCTGTACCAGGATCGCCTGTTGCAGAGCCAGCGCTGGCTCGAATACCTGAAAACCGCGTTGGCCGCTGCCAGCAATAACAAGCTCAACGATTACACCTTCCCCTACACCTTCACCACCACTGTCGACAACGTGGCGTTCGAGGATCGGGAAATCAAACAGATGGGCGAACAACTGACCACCCAGGTCAGCCGCTACATGAATGATCTGGCGGTGTTCCAGCCTGGCAGCGAACCGATGCTGTTGACCCGTGAACAGATCGCTCGCACCCGTGGCCAATTCCTCAAAGTGGTGAGCAACCGCATTCAGGAACGCACCGCCGATCTAGCGGTGGTCAAGCAGGTGATCGAACAGAAAACTGCGCGCATCGCCGAGTTCAAAAATCGCATCCACGAGTTGCAGCAGACCCAAAGCAAGCTGCGGCAGATGGACACCGAGATCGATGCGCTGCACGCCGCGTTCTCGACCTACGCCCAGCGTTTTGCCGAAAGCAGCACCACCGGCGCGCTCAACGACGATCTGTCCAACGCCCGCGTGCTCAGCCCACCGTTCGAACCGACCGAAGCGGCGTTCCCGAAACCGGGTCTGATCATCCCGTTCGGTTTGTTCACCGGGTTGCTGCTGGCGATTGCCCTGGTCTACGTGCGTGAGTTCTTCGATCACCGCTTCAAACATCCGGCGCAAATCAGCCACGAGCTGGGCGTACCGGTGCTGTTGGTGATCAACGATCAGAACGCGCTGCCGAGCAATCCGCACAAGAACTGGACGGTGCCAAGCTTCCTGCACTGGGTGCGTAATTGAACACCGCACCCTGCCCTGTTGCCGCGCTGCCGATCATTCATTTGCTCAGCAGCGGCGGCTTCTATGGGGCCGAGCGGATGTTGCTGGATCATTGTCTGGCGACGCCGGGACAGCATCAGGTGCTGTTTCTCGACGCGCCGCCAGAACTGATCGCGCGCTTTCGTGAGGCTGGGGTGGATTGTCGCGGCTGTGCCGGGCTGGGGGATTTGCTGCGGCACTTGCGTCAGCGTCGCGGTGAAAAGCCGCTGATCAATACGCACAATTTCAAAGGGCTGTTGTTCGGTTGGGTCGGCGCAACGCTGTGGCGTCTGCCGCTGGTGATCACTCAACACGGTTTTACTCCGCGCAGTCGCAAGCAGAAGTTCTACACCTGGCTGAGCCTGCAACTGTGCCGCACGGCGTCGGTGAACCGGGTGGTCTGCGTGGCGGAAAGCATCGCTGTGCTGCACCGTCAGGCCAGCGTCCGGGCGGAGAAGTTGCAGGTGATCCCCAATGGTTTGCCAGCCGCTGCGGCGCTGGTGCCGGATGCGGATCGGCAGCGCTGGCTGGCCGGTTACGTCGGCCGATTGAGCAGCGAGAAAGGCCCCGATCTGTTTCTCGATGCCTTGATCCCGCTGTGTCATCAGCATCCGCAACTGGATGCGGTGATGCTCGGCGATGGCCCGGAACGCGAGGCGTTGCAGGCGCGGATCGACCACGCCGGTTTGCAGCAACGCATTCATTTGCCTGGTTATCAGGTCGCCATGCAACCGTGGTGGCAGCAACTCGATGCGCTGGTGATCAGCTCGCGCACCGAAGGCACACCGATGATTTTGCTCGAAGCCATGCAGGCCGGGGTGCCGGTGGTGGCATTCGCGGTCGGCGGGATTCCCGATGTGCTGGAACACCGGCACAACGGTTTACTCGCCACACCGGTCGATTGCGCTGACCTCGCCCGCCAGCTCGACACCTTGTTGAGCGAGCCGAAACTGGCCCGGCAACTGCGCGACAACGCAAAACGCACGCAACAGGATCGCTACGACCTCAAGGCCCTGGCCGAACGCTGGTCGCAGATGTACATCCGCACGGCACGGGAGGCACGCGCATGATTTTCCCGCTCTCGATCGTCAGTCTGCTCAGTCTGGTCTGCATCGCTTTGCTGGCCAGCCCTTATCCGTATCTGGCGCCGGGAGTGGTGCTCGGCCTGGTGGGATTTGCGGTGCTGTATCGCAAACCGACCTGGGGCCTGCTGGGCATTGCCGCACTGGTGCCGTTTGAAGGTTTCTTCAAGGACAGTTCGTTTTCCGGGAGCAAATTGCTCGGCGCAGGGCTGGCGGTGATTCTGATGCTGCAACTGGCGCTGCACCAGATTCCGTCGGAGCGCCTGCGCAGCAATATCTGGCGCTACTTGATCTGGTTCATGGTGCTGTACTTCCTGAGCCTGCTCAACACCGATGACCTGGGCATGTCGCTCGGGCACCTTCGCGAGTTGAGTGTCGGGCTGATCCTGTTTGTCATCACCCTGCTGATCGGCCGCGAGCTGAACCTTGATCTGTTTGCCCGTCTGGTCACCCTCGCCGTCAGCACTACCTGCGCGATGGCGATGTTCTCGACCAAGTTCCAGGATCAGGGCCGTGCAGCGGGTTTGCTCGAAGACCCCAACGCGTTCGCCCTGCTGATCGCCTTTGCCGTGCCGATGGGACTGTTTCTGGTGATTCGCAGCCCGAACCTGTTGCACCGGTTGTTCTGGGGCGGTTGCTGCCTGCTGCTGTTGGGCGGGATGACCAAAACCGAGTCGCGTTCCGGGCTGGTGGTATTGGCCTTGAGCCTGCTGATCGGCTGCTGGCACTACCGCACGCAACTGACCCGTATTCGGCCACGGCATCTGGGTTTCGCCATGCTCGGCGCGGCCATCGTGATTCCGCTGGCGATTTACGCGATGCCCGCCGGTTACCTCGCTCGGATTCAATCGCTGAGCGTGTTGAGCGCCGGCGCCAAGGGTCACAACGACGAATCCCTCGGCCGCCGCGCCTCGTACATCGTCGTCGGCAGTCAGATGATCCGCGAGAACCCGCTGCTCGGCTCGGGCCCCGGCACCTTCCCGCTGCATTACGCGACCACCGGTTACGCCAAGGCGTTTTCCGCCAACCGCAAGATCGGCGATCTCTATCGTCGGGCGCACAACACCTATCTGGAAATCTTCAGTGAACTGGGCGTGCCTGCCGGGTTGTTGTTCGTCGGCATGCTCGGCCTCGGTCTGTACAACCTGATTCGCGCACGGGCGGCGTGGATGTTGCGCGGCAATTCGTATCAGACAGATCTGATGACCCACCTGGGCGTGAGTTTTCTCTCGCTGACGCTGTTCCTGATGTTTCTCAGCGCGCCGAACCAGAAGTACGTGTGGATCATGCTCGCGCTGACCAGCGTCCTGCGCCTGAAAGCCGAGCAGGCGCCACGGACCACGGAGGCCACAGCATGAGCCGGATCAGCATCGTTATTCCGATGTTCAATGAGGCGCGGCACATTGGCCGCACCTTGCTCGCTGCGCAGAAAGCCGCGCATGCGGCCAATGTCGAGTGTGAGCTGATCGTGGTCGACAACGGCTCGAGCGATCAGGGTCCACACATCGCCCGCCAGTTCGGCGCGCAAGTGCTGATGCTGCCGGGACTGTTGATCGGCGCCCTGCGCAATCGCGGTACGGCGATCGCCACGGGTGAATGGCTGGCATTTATCGACGCCGACATTGAAATGCCGGAGAGCTGGCTCAAACCATTGTTCGACATTGAAGGCAGCGGTCAGGCCGACGTCTTCGCCCTTGATCTGCACACCCCCGCCGAAGCGCCGTGGTACGCCACTACGTGGCAAAAACGCACGTTGCGTGTGTCTTCGCAAACTTCCCACGCCGTGACTTGGCTGCCCAGTGCCAACCTGCTGATGCGTCGGCGCTGGTTCGACAAGGTCGGTGGTTTCAACGAAAGCCTGCGCACCGGCGAGGACAAGGAATTCACCCTGCGCCTACATGAACAGGGCGCGCGGCTGCTGTCGATCAACGATAACGTCGCCCTGCACTGGGGTTACGAAATGAACTGGCGCGAGTGGATGGGCAAGGAGTTGTGGCGCCAGGGCAGTCATCTGCAACTGCTGCGCACCCACGGTTTCAGCTTGCGCCTGCTGCGTTTCCCGATGCTCTCGCTGCTGGTCTGGGTGCTGGATTTTCTGGCGATCTCGGCACTGCTCGATGGCTTCCCGCATCACGCGGCAATCATGGTGGCAATCACCAGCCTGCCGGGGCTGGTGCTCAGCCTGCGCCAGAGCGCCAAACACCACGATATCGGCCTGACTCTGCAACTGTGGGGCCTGCACTGGGTGCGTCTGCACCTGGCCGGCGCCGCGTTCATTCTGAGTCTGTGTCATTGGAACGCCAGGAGGCCTGCCCGTGGCTGAATTCATTTTCTGGATGTGCCTGTTGCTGCCGGTCTACGCCTATATTGGCTACCCGCTGCTGCTGACGATTCTGGCGCCATTGTTCCCGGCCTGGCGCCACACGCCGGCGCCGCCGCTGAACGTCAGCATTGTGATTGCTGCACACAATGAAGCGCGGCACATCGAGCACAAGTTACGCACGTTGCTGGCGCAGGATTATCAGCCGGCCTCGCTGCAGATCATTCTCGCCAGTGACGGTTCGACCGACGACACTGTGGCCTGCGCACACAAGGTCGTTGACCCGCGTATCAGCGTGCTCGACCTGCCGCGCCAGGGCAAAGCCGCCACGCTGAATGCGGGTGTAGCGCTGAGCACCGGCGACATTCTGGTGTTCACCGACGCCGACAACCAATGGTCGCGCGAAACCCTCGGTTATTTGCTCGCACCACTGAATGACCCCAACGTCGGCGGCTGTGCCGGGCATATGGTCATCCCCGTGACTGGCGCTGGCTTGAGCGTCGGCGACAGCCTCTATCGGCATTACGAAGGCTGGTTGCGCCGGGTCGAGAACCGCACCGGCTGCATGGTCTCCGCCGACGGCGCCCTGCTCGCCCTGCGCCGCGAGTTGTTCCAGAACGTGCCGGCCGAGGTCAACGACGACTTCTTCATCAGCACCTGCGCACCGGTTGCGCACAAACGCATCGTCTATGTGCCTGAGGCGCAAGTGATCGATCACGGCGTCGATGAGGCGGACAAACAATTCCGCCGCCGTCAGCGTGTCACCGTCGGTGGTTTGCAAAGCCTTGCGCAACGTCGCGAGCTGCTCAATCCGCTGAAATATGGTCTGTATTCGATTGCGTTGATCAGCCACAAACTGATCCGCCGACTCGCACCGATCCTGTTGCTGCCGCTGTTGCTGAGCAACTTCTGGCTGTGGGACGAGCACGGTTTCTATCGCCTGGCCCTGATCGCGCAACTGTTCGGCTACGCCATCGCGATTGCCGGGCTGCTGGATTCGCAACACCGTTTGCCAAAACCCTTCCGCCTCGCCGCGTTTCTGCTGGTCACCCTCGCCGGGATGAGTCTCGGTTTGTGGCAGTTCCTGCGCGGTCAGCGGTATGCCCAGTGGAATCCTGAACAGAACCGTTAAGAGGACCGAAGCCATGGCGATCAAACAACTGATAAAGCGCACCAGTGGCTGGCTCTATCTCAACTCGTCCATGGGCCGTAACCAATTACACGGCGCCGGGGTGATTCTGATGCTGCACCGCGTGCTGTCGAACGACCGCGCCGCCGACCTGCCGCACCGCAACGAACTGTGCGTGGGGCCGAAAGCCTTCGAGCATCTGCTGGTGTGGCTGCGCAAGCATTTCGATTGCGTGCCGCTGATGGAGATCCTCCAGCCCAACTCGCTGCGCACCGAGCGCCCTCGGGTGGCGCTGACCTTCGATGACGGCTGGCGCGACAACGCGGTCAACGCTTTCCCGCTGCTGCAAAAACATCAGGTGCCGGCGAGTATTTTTCTCTCTACCGATTTCATCGGCAGCCGTCAGCGCTTCTGGTGGGAGAGCTTGGGCGAAACCCTGTGGGGCAGCCTCGGCGACAAGGCGCGGATGCATTTGATCGAATGCCTGCACGCGATGCACCACCCGTTGCCGGTGTTGCTCGACGACATCGATGTCGACCGCCGCAGCCTGGCGCTGCTGCATTACCTGCAAGGGCTGAAGAGCATTGATCCGCAGGAGCTTGAACGGCTGACCGATGAATGCCCGCAGGAGTCGCAACCGCAAGCGCTGGACTGGCATCAGGTGCGCGCGCTGGAAGCCTCCGGCCTCGTGCGTTTCGGCCCGCACGGTGCGAGTCACGCGATCCTCACAGGCCTTGACGATGTGCGCCTGGGCGAAGAAATCAGCCGCAGCCGCGATGCCCTGCACAACGGCTGCAACCGGCCGCTGCCGGTGTATTGCTACCCCAATGGCGACAACGACGAGCGTGTGCGGCAACAGATTGCTAATCATGAATATCCGTTTGCGCTGGGCACCGGCACTGGTATTTATCGCGGCGAAGGCGATCCGCTGAACCTGCCGCGCTTCGGTGTCAGTCAGCGCACCGCGCGTAATCCGGAATTGCTGTCGTGGCGGATTTTTCGCGGGGCGCAGCCATGAGCCGAAGCAACTACCTCAAGCATTTGGCGCTGAGCATGGGCACCAAACTGGCGATGATTGCCTTGCGTTTGCTGCGCAACGTGTTGCTGGCGCGGATTCTCGGGCCGAGTGAGCGAGGCTTGTTCGCGTTGCTCAGCACCCTGCCGGACTTGATCAGCGCGGCCACCAGTGGCGGCTTGAATTCGGCGGTGGGTTATCAAGCCGCCAAGCAGCGGCCAATGGGTTTGTTGCTCAGTCAGGTGTTGGTGTTCGGCTGTTTGCTGGCGGCGCTGTTGACCTTGTTGGTGGTGGCGCTGGTGCGTGAGTTCGGCACTGAGCTGGATGTGACGGTGCAACTCGGCTTGCTCGCCTGGCTGTTGCTGCTGGCGGTGCCGCTGACGGTACTGAAAAGCGGCTTGCTGACGTTGCACAACGCCTCCGGTGGCGTGGTTGCGTTCAACGCCTTGCGTCTGGTCGAATCGCTGGCACCGCTGTTGCTGTTTCTCGCGCTGTTCTGGATGTGGAAAAGCGCCGCGCTCGAAGCGGCGTTGATCAGTTGGCTGGCCGGCATCAGTCTGGTGGTGCTGGTCGGTTGGGTCTGGCTCAAGCGCGCGCAGCCGTTGCAACTGCAATGGGACCGCGCCAGCCAGAAGGAACTGCTGCGTTACAGCGCGCGCAGCCATCCGGATCTGTTGTTCCAGCAGGTGATTCTGCGTTCGGATTATCTGTTTATCGGCGCCCTGCTCGGGAGTACCGCGCTCGGTCATTACGCCATGGCCAGCGCTGCGGCGGAACTGCTGTTGATCGTCCCGGAAGCGGTGACCACGCCACTGATGAAACGCCTGCTGCAACAGGACGAGGGCATGGACAAGGTCACGCCGTTGGCCCTGCGTCTGACCGCTACGGTAATGCTCGGCGCCTGCCTGACCATGGCGGTGATTGGCGAATGGCTGATCGTCACGCTGTTCGGTGCAGCGTACCAACCTGCGTATCCAGCGCTGCTCGCATTGCTGCCGGGGCTGTTGGGCCTGTGCTACGCGAGCATTTTGCGTCTGGACCTGCTCGGCAAGAATCGCCCAGGCACGGTGTCGTTGCTGATGGGCTTGGGTGCCCTGCTCAATCTGGCATTGAACCTGGTGATGATTCCGGCTTACGGCATCGTCGGCGCGGCGGCGGCTTCATCGATTGCCTATCTGGCGGTGACCGTGGCGATGCTGGTGCTTTATTGCCGTTTGAGCGGCGTGCCGTTCTGGCAAACGTTGATCATTCTCCCTCGCGACGTCATGCCGATGTGGCTGATGCTGCAACGCCGGAAAACCGCATGAAAGGCCTGGCCCTGCTGCTCGGTCTCGGCCTGTCGCTGGACGCCGTTGCCGCGTCGATGCGTTGGGGCGAGATCCGTGACGGCAGCCTGTACCTGCAAGCGGATCGCCCGGACACGGTGACGGTGCGCTGGACGCCAGCGTGGCAGGCCGAGGCCAATGAAGAGCATCTGTATCTGCTCGATGGTCAGGGCAAACTGGCCGCTGATCGGTTCATCAAGGCCAGTGAAGTGCGTGGCAGTCAGAGCTGGCCATTGCTGCCCGGCGCGAGCAGTTATCGGCTGGAAATTCCCGGCTACAGCTTTCGCAACTACCGCGTCGAACACGACGAGCGCACGGTGGCGCTGTTCGCTCCGGCGAAAGTGCATTTCAGCGCCGACACGCACAATGGCGACGAGTTGTATTTCAAAGTCGCACCGGGTGAACACGCAGTGCTGGCGGGCAAGTTTCATGGTGGCGTCAGCGGCTTGCAGGCGCAGCGCGTCGGCGATGATCAGCAACTGACATTGGCGCTGAAACCCTATCGTGCTTATTGGCAGTTCGATCAGGTCGCCCTGCCCGTCAGTGAGCGAGAACAGATCTGGCGTCTGCGTTTGCAAGGCAGCGGCAAAGCGGCGTTCTGGCTCGATGGCACGGCCAATCTGTTTGCGCAGACCGCACAGCAACTCAAACCGTTGCGTGAAGACGCCGGGCAAACTCGTTTGACCCTGCACGACAAAGTCCTTGGGCGCACGCCGGATCTGGGCATCGCCCTGCCCTACGTGATGCCGCCCCCGGCCAGTCACGCCGCGCTGGATGCGCTGAAACCGACGGCGGCGAGTTACTACAGCTTTGTCGATGTGACGGCGAGGAATCCGCACTTCGAAGACGCGTTCCGCCGGGTGTATCAGGAGCGCTTCGGCATCAAACAGGACATCACCCTGCTGGCCGGCAGTCAGCGTCAGGCTGACTTGCGCGCCGATGTGCAAAGCAACAGCGGCCTCGATGCGTGGCTGGCCAGCACCCGCGCGCTGGATGGTAAAGGTACGCACTACATCGGTTTTGCCGATGAGCCGAACCTCAACTATTCCAGCTACGCGCAGTATCAGGCGATTTTCGCCAGCATGGCGCGCCAGGTGCGCAGCGATCCGGCGAATGCCAAGGCTGGCGTGCGCATTGCCATGCCGGCCAGTTCGCGGCTGGTCAACGGACCGTTCGCCAACAACGCGGCGGACAAACGCGGGATTGATTGGGCGCGGCGCTTGCTCAGTGAATCGGGTGATCAGGTCGACGCGCTGGCGTGGCACGAATGGATGATCCGCGACCTGCTCGCCACCCGCGTCTACCGCGACAGCGTACGCCGCGCCGCCGATCTGGTCGGCCTCGACGCCAAGGGTCAGCCGCGCAAGGCCTTGCTGCTCGACCAGACCAACCTGTCCAGCGGCTCCAGCCTCAGCCCCTACGATCAGGAAACCCACTACGCTTCGCTGTGGTGGGCGTCGGTGGTGATCAACGCTTCGCAGGACGGCTTGCTGAGCATGCTCAACTGGTTTCAGGCCGCCGATGAGCCGCAGTATCCCAAGGGCATGTTGCGGGTCTTGGGCGACGATCGTTTCGAGCTGAAACCGGTCGGTCTGGCCCAGCAGTTCATCGCCCAACACTGGCTGCATCAGGTGCTGTGGCTGGAGAACGACGCCTTTGAAGTCGATGTACTGGCGATGGCCGGTGCCGATCAGCGTGGCTTGCTCGGCGTCAACAAAGGCACGCGTTTGCAACGAGTGGATTTGAGCGGCGCCAAGTGCCCGCTGAACAACGGCGCCCTGCGCTACTTCGGCGCCGACAACCGCAGCCGCGACGCACCGTTTGCCTGCCAGGACGGGCGTGTACGTTTCGAGCTGCCGGGGCAAACCCTGTTCGCCCTCAGCTGGAGCGCTTCATGAACCGTCCGTTGATGTTCAGCCGCGCGGATTTCTGGCCGCGCGATGCCTCGTCATCAGGAGCCAAGACCATGAACGTTGTGCAAAAACTCAGTCAACACATCAAGCAGAAAGGCCTGCGCGCGACCCTCGCGAAAGCGTGGAAACACTACGTTTTTTCCCATCAGGAACTGCTGTGGATGGAGCGCGACCTGGTCAGCCCGGTGCCGCCGCACAGCCTCAAACCGTACCCGCCGTTGCGGGTGGTGAAAATTACGCCAGACAACGCCAGCGCCTTCGCGCGCTACTTCGGCGACCGCGTCGGCACCATGGCCGAGCTGGCCAACGAAGGTCACACCGGGCATATGCACCTGGACGATCAAGGCGACGCGGTGGCGTTTATCTGGGGCAGTTCGCGGGACTATTTCGACCGGCACTACTACGGCTGCCTGTTCCCGGTGAAACGCGGTGAATTCTTCGAGTTCGGCGGCGAACTGACCCGCGCCTATTGGGGCACAGAACTGTCGGTGGACCTGCAACTGGAGCTGTGGAAAGCCATGGCCGCGCAAGGTTGCGACAAGGTCGTCGACGTCTGCGAGTTCCACAACATCCCGGCGCTCAAGCTGCACTTGCGCATGGGCTACACCGAGCAAAACCGCATCATGAATGTGTACACCCTGTTCGGTCGCTGGCGCTTCTACCGCGAAAGCCGCTACAGCGGCTCGCGTCTGGATGCGTTGCGCAAACCGTCCCGTCCACCCGTAACAGCCACGGCGACCTGAGCCTATGGTGACGCGATTTGAATGGCGCACTTCGCTGTGCGCGGCCGACTTCCCGGAAGCGGCGTATGAAGCGCTGCGCCTGCGGGTGACGGATCACACGCCGTTCAACCACCTCGGTTGGTTGTACGCGGCCGAGCAGGCCCTCGGTGAGGGTGAGCGCTTGCACATCCTGATGGGTTGGGAAGCCGACGAATTGCGTCTGTGCCTGCCATTGGTGGCAAGTCGCGAGCGCTTTGCCGGCGTGCCCTTTCGGGTGCTGCATCACTTGGGTTATCCGCTGGCGGATCGCTTGGCGCTGTTGTCTTTGCTTGGCGGCGAAGACATGCGCAAAGCCTTGCTGCTGATTCGTCAACGAGTGCCCCACGCACTGCTGCAACTCAATGAATTGTCCGAACCTGCCGGTGAGGAAAGTGTGCTCACCGAGTGGATGGTGCGTAGCTCCACCGCTGAGCGACGCTTGAGTTGTCGGGTGCCGGTGCATCTGATCAGCGAGACGGATCATCAGGAAGTCTCCGGCGATCCGCGTTACAAGCTGCGCCGGGCGCGCAAACGGATGGCCGCGTGCGGTGCCGAAGTGCGGCGGATCATTCCCGATGCGATGAGCATGGGACCGCTGCTGCAGGTCATCAGCGAAGTCGAGGCGGTGAGCTGGAAAGGTGATGAAGGTGTGGGGATTTTCGCCGGCGAACGCAGCCGCCAGTTGATCGAACGCGCCTTCACTGCCCTCGCCGGCCAAGGCCTGGTGCGCGTGGTGACGCTGGAACTGAACGGCCGCTGCATCAGCTATCGCCTCGGCCTGCTGGAGCAAGGACGACTCTACGATTACAACCTCGCGTTCCTGCCGCAATACGCCGATCTGGGCAGCGGCCGGGTGTTGCTGGAGGAATGGATTCGCTGGGGGCTGGACGAGCACTGGCGCTGGATCGATGCCTCGCGGGTCAGCCTGGAAAATTCCAGCCATCAACTGCACGAACGCATGACCGGACAACTGGAGCACTGGCGCTGGAGTTTTTATTCCTGGCGGCCGAGTGGCCTCCTCCTCGGTCTGGGTTTGCGTCTGTGGCATCGACTCAAACCGCACGTACAAGCCTGGCGCGCCCGTCGTACCGAGCCAGCGAAACGCACACTGAAACCTGTCGCGATCACCACGGAGGGCGAACATGCCTCGCCAAGTCATAGTCAACGCTGACGATTTCGGCCTCAGCCCGAACGAAAATGCAGTGATCTTCGCCGCGTTCCAGGCCGGGGTCATCAGTTCTGCCACGGCGATGGCCAACATGCCGGCGTTCGAAGCGGCCTGTGCCATGGCCCGGCATGCAACCCTGCAAGGCCGGGTTGGCCTGCATTTCAACCTGACTTACGGGCGGCCCTTGAGCCAGGCAATTGTGGCCCGCCGCACCTTCTGCGATGACTTCGGTGTGTTCGACCTGAGCCTGCCGCGTCACAGTTTTTGGCTGGGTCGCGAGGATCGCGAGGCGGTACGCGAAGAGCTGCAGGCGCAATGGCAACGTTGCGTCGATCACGGCCTGCGTCCCAGCCATATCGATTCGCATCAGCACGTGCACAACATCTGGCCGATCGGCGAGATCGTCGCGCGGTTTGCCGCGCATCAAGGGGTGCCGATTCGATTGGCGCGCAATCTGGGGCAAAACCTCAATCTGCCAAAGCGCGTGTTCAAGGGTTTGCTCAATTGGCGTTTGCAGAGTCTGGCGGGTGTCACCGCTGACTATGTGTGCACGCCGATCGACCTGCGCAACGACAGCCCGCCGACCGACGGCGTGCTGGAAATCGTTGCTCACCCAACGCAACTCGGCGCCGATTTTGGTGACGCCTATCTCAATCCCGAGGAATCCCTGAGCCGCGTGTTAGAGCGGCGGCTGGCGGGTATTCCACAGGTTTCCTACACCGATCTGAACAAGGATTTTCTACGCGGTGCTGCGGCGCTCGATTGACCTACATACCTTGCAATACTTTCGAAGATGGCACTTTGAAATTAACTGGCAAGGGTGATCTATACCCTCAAAAGCACCATCCACAACACCCGGGCTGCGGCCACGGAGGGCATCATGAGCATCATCGAAAAACTACAAGAACGCATCCGTCAGAAAGGCCTCGGCCGTACCTTCAGCACGTTGTGGAAACGCTACGTGTTCTTCCATTGGGAGCTTTTGTGGATGGAGCGCGACCTGGTCAGCCCGGTGCCGCCACACAAATTGCGTCCTTATGACGGCCTGCGCAAAGTCGACATTACGCCGGAGAATGCCATCGCGTTTTCCAAGCATTTCGGTGACCGCGTGGAGACCATGGCCGAGCTGGCCACTGAGGGCCACACCGGGCACATGTACCTCGATGCTGACGGGCATGCGGTCGGGTTTATCTGGGGCAGCATTCGTGATTATCACGACCGCCACTATTACGGCTGCACCTTCCCGGTGAAGCCCGGCGAGTTCTTTGAATTCGGTGGTGAGATGACTCGTGCGTATTTCGGCAGCAGCCTGTCGGTGGACGTGCAGGTGGCGCTGTGGGAGGCCATGGCAGCGCAAGGCTGCAACAAGGTGGTGGACGTGTGCGAGACGCACAATATTCCGGCGCTGAAGCTGCATATCCGCATGGGTTACCACGAGCAGGGTCGTGTGATGCACGTGTATTGCCTGTTCGGGCGCTGGAAGTTTTTCCGTGAGACGCGATATGAGGGGTCACGGCTGGAACCGTTGCGCAAACCGGGGCGGCCGGTGGTGAGTGCGGCGGCGCAGGCTTGAGTCAGATCTGAAATGTGTGGCCTCTCTGAGGCCGCCATCGCTGGCAAGCCAGCTCCCACAGGGTTTTGCGGTGTACCGCTTATTTCTGTACGACACAAAATCCTGTGGGAGCTGGCTTGCCAGCGATGAGGCCGGGGGCAGCAACGATAAATATCAAGCCTTGCTGGCGATGAGGGTAAAACACATCGGCAGCTGCGCTTCCTGATTCAGATACCGGTCATAAACCTCTTCCCGATTCGAATGCGCATACTCCTTGAAGTGCGCAATGTTCAGCCCCGCCGCAATGGCAGCGCTGAAGATGGCGCCAAGGTTATGCACGAACCAATACGACTTCGCCGCCTGCTGCTCAACCTTGCCGACATAGACAATCGGTTCTTCCTGCACAAACGGCTCGGCGCGAAAGTACGAACTGGCGAGGCGATAAGGATCTGCCGCATCCGGGTCGACCATTTCCAGAAACGGATGGGTTTCGTAGATCACCAGTTTGCCACCCGGTTTCAGGGTCGAGGCGACGTGGCGGAAGAACTCACCGATGTCCGGCATCCAGTTCAAAACACCAATGGTGATCAGCGCCACATCGAAGCGATTGTGCAACGACGCCGGCAAATGATGGATATCGCTTTCGATAAATTCGGCGTTGTGCGGCGAACGCTTGTTCAGCTCGCGCGCCTGTTCGAGAAACGCCGCCGACTGATCGACACCAACCACGCTTCTGGCACCCAGCGCAAACAGCGACAGACTCTCGCGGCCATTGTTGCAGCCCAGTTGAATCACCTCTTTGCCGTCGACCTCCAGCAACCCGCTCAAGGTCTCATCAAGGCAAGAGAAATCCGCCTGCGCGACCTCGTTGAGTAAAGCCTGCCAGTCAGGCGAATCCTGGTGATGGCGGGCGGAATCGTTCCACGCCTGTCGATTGCTCTCGATGGCGGTTTTATTGTTAGGCACTTCCATGGCGCACTCCGGACGATGCTCGTGATTGAGCGGATCCGAGTCTAGATCAGCTCTTCAATGGCGGTTGTTGCAAACTTGTAAGCCAGCTCCTACATGCGAGGGTGTTCTGGCCTACAAATGTTGGCGAATTATCGAAACAGATAAAGGACACGGCTGACTATTCAACTCTGCTCACGTGGATACCCTCACAAAGCGCAGTCATCCGACGCGCACAAAAATGGCTAAGGAGGTTTAACCATGAGCCAGACGTTGACGAATTTCGACGTGATAACACTGCTGGACAGTGACGAAGCCATCAACGAATACCTGTCCCAGGTTCTTGCAAATGGGGATTACGAAGAGTTTCTTCGCGCAATCGGCCATGTGCTCAAGGCCTGTGCACAGCCGGGGCACGTGATCAATCACCCGGTTGCTTGAATACAGGGCAGCTATAGTTAATAGCCTTGGGGAAAACCGCACTCGCAGGTGCCGCCATGCAAATGCTCGCTCGGCTGTTGTTGACCGGCTGTCTGCTTGCTGCCACTCAGGCGCAAGCGCTGGACAGCAATTTCAATTATTACGGGCCCAACCAGCCCTTCGCCCACCCTGCTCCGTATTCACTGAGTTCCACACCGCCCAAGCCTTACGACGATACCGCGCCGCAGGATTTTGTGGTGATTCCGGGTGACCATGAGTTCTACGATTCGCAGTTGCCGACGGTGGCGGATGCGACGGTGCGGGTGTTTATTCGCACGTACGATGCCGAGCGTGGGATTTATGTGAACGACGAGGTGCTGGATCCTGGGTGTTTGCTGGAGTGTTTGAGTCGGCAGCAGCATTGATCCGGGTTGTCCAAACATTCTGCAGGCGCCAGATAACCCTGTGGGAGCGAGCTTGCTCGCGAAAGCGGTGGATCAGTCAACATTGATGTCGGCTGACATGGCCTCTTCGCGAGCAAGCTCGCTCCCACAGGGGAAATACGGTGCGCCTGGGTTACCACTGCCGTTTATCCGGCCGGGCGAGGCCGAGTTTTTCGATGCGGTAGCGCAGCATGTCGCGGCTCAGGCCCAGCAGGCGTGCGGATTTGGTGACGTTCCAGTCGGTCTTGTCGAGCATCTTGCGCACCATGTCGCGCTCGACTTCCGGCAGGTTCATCGACTCGGTGTTGCTCGCCGGGCGCGGTTCGTAATGCATCGGGGCTTCATGAATATGCAGCGGCGGCTCGTCGACCAGGCTCATGCACACGTTGAGCTGATGCGCGGCGATGGTGTCGCTCGGCGCCAGCAGCACGGTCTGTTCGAGCATGTTGCGCAGTTCGCGCACGTTGCCCGGCCAGGTGTAACTGAGCAGCAACTCTTCCGCTTGCTGGCTGAAATGCAGATTCGGTTTGCCGTAACGTTTGCCATGGCTGGCGAGGAAGTGCCGCGCCAGCAACAAAATATCTTCGCCCCGGGCATACAACCGCGGCACCTTGATCGAAATGATCCGCAAGCGGAAAAACAGATCGCGACGGAATTTGCCCTGCTGGACCATTTGCTCCAGGTTGCAGTTGGTCGCACTGATCACCCGCAGATTGACCTTGCGTTCCTTCACCGAACCGACCCGGCGAATCGTCCGATCCTCCAGCAACTTCAAAATCTTCGCCTGCAACAGCAGGTCCATCTCACCGATTTCATCGAGAAACAACGTGCCGCCATCCGCCGCCTCCACCAGCCCGACGCGACGGTCCTTGGCATCGGTGAACGCACCTTTCTCATGCCCGAACAGTTCCGATTCCACCAGATTCGACGGAATCGACGCACAGTTGAATTCAATGAACGGACCTTTGCTGCGCGGGCCGTCGAAGTGCAGCGCGCGGGCCACCAGTTCTTTGCCGGTGCCCGTCTCGCCTTCGACCAAAACCGGCGGCAGATCGGTGTTGGCCATGCGTCGCTCGGCGTCGAGCAACTGGCCGATGGTGTTTTTCAGATATTGCATCGGCGCCGAATCGCCAATCAGCGCCTGCACCCCGGATTTCTGCGCCTCGCGTTCCTGATAGAACGACAGCGTGCGCTCCATCCGTTCGGTGGCCAGCGCCTTGTCGAGCAGCAGTTTGAGTTCCTGCAGTGCGACCGGTTTGGTGACGTAATGAAAGGCGCCCTCCTTCATCGCCACCACGGCATCTTCGACGTTGCCGTAACCGGTCATCATGATCACTTTCAGATCCGGCGCGCTGATGCGCAGCTTCTGGATCAGGTCGTGGCCACTCATGCCCGGCAGCGAGTTGTCGGTCAGCACGATGTCAGGCATGAAGCTGCCCAACTGTTCCAGCGCGTCTTCGGCCGAATGGCAGACCGTCACCTCGAAGTCCTTGCGCTCCAGGTAGGTCTGAATATTTTCGGCCAGCAGTTCGTCATCCTCGACCAGCAGAATGCTGTGTTCCATATTCCCCTCCCGATGCCACTTTGAAGTTGAGACTGACGCGGGTTCCTTCCTGCTCTTTGCTGGTCAAGACGACCGAGCCCTGAAACCGCTCCATGATTCTTTTGACCAACGCCAGGCCAACCCCGAGGCCGCCCTGTTTGGTGGTGAAAAACGGCTTGAACACCAACAGTTGCTGCGGCGCGCTCATGCCCTTGCCGGTGTCGATCACGGTCAGGCGCACGCTGTCGGGTTGCGGCGATTCGAACTCGACGGTGAGCACGCCGCCCTTGGGCATGGCTTCGAGGGCGTTGGCAAACAGGCTATTGAGTATTTGCGTGAGCAGCACCTTTTGACTGACGACCGGCGCGCAGTTTTGTGGGGTGAATCGCACTTCGACGTTGCTGCGTTTGATTAACGCGTCGAACGCGCCGAGGGTGTCTTCGACCGCTGACACCAGATCCACCGCCTCGCCGTCGTCATTCATTGGCCGCAGCGAAACGAGCAACTCACGGACCCAGCGTGACATCCGATCAACCTGGCTAATGATGTCGCCAATGTTGCGCTGCGCGCCGGGGCTGGCCACTTCCTGGGCCAGTTCGGCGCTGGAACGAATGGTTGCCAGCGGATTGCGCAGGCTGTGCGCCACCGCCGAGGACATCTCGCCGAGGGCGACAAAGGTTTCGTTGCTGATCAATTGTTGCTGCTGGCTCTGCAGCAGTTTCGCGGCGCGGCGGACGATCCAGAACAAGGCGAGAAAGATCGCCGCACCGCCGAAACACGTGGCGGCCCAGATCGAGGCGAATCCACGGTCGATGCGGTCGACCAGATCCGCCGGTTCCTTGTAGATCTCGACCATGGCGATGACTTTGCTTTTATCGGCGTTGAACATCGGGATGTAGTTCTCGATGAACAGGTATTTCGGTTCGCGCAATAACTGCTGCTCGGGTTTCTCATCGTCGATCTTGTGGTAACTGGAGGACACCGCGACTTTCATCTCGAACGACTCGTCGAGCTCGTCGTCATCCTCGAATTTGACGCCGATCAGTTCTGGATTGGTCGACCAGATTACCGTGCGATCCAGCGCATACACCGTGGCCAGGAGCACGTCCGGCAGGTGTTCGACATGGTCGAGGAACTCGGCGCGGGCCGCTGCATGGGCGCCCGGATCGACATCGGGAAAGTTGTTGTCCTGGCGCGGATCGAGCATTTCGCCCATGGTCCGCGCCGGGGTGATGCCGGCGTGGCGTATTTCCGCCGCGCCGATGGCCTGAACAAATTGCGCGGTCAGCAATGCATCGCGCTCGACGCTTTCGGTGACCACGAAGCGCGTGGAGATATAGCCAAGGCCCACCGCCACGGCGGCAATGATGAAAAAACTCGCCAGCGAGAACCAGCGCAGCAGATTGAACTGCTCGCGCCAACTCTTGCCCATTGCGGCCGGGGCGTCCGGCGCAGGTGTTTTTTGTGCTTCCAGTCGCTGCATGGGAGTGCCCTGGAGTTTTTGTATCGGGCCAGTTACAGCCATCAGTGTAGGTGGCTCTGACCGCGACACACGGTTCAATGATGCTATTTCGCCGCTACCGCATCTGACTCACCGTTGCGGCTGGATCGCCCGGTTTTACTGGCGTCAAAGCGCCGTCGGCCAAGGCTTTGGCGGCCGGATGCTGACGCTCGGTTTCATCGTTGAGGAAGTCGATGATCGACTGCGCGGACTGCTCGTCGAGGCGCAGGTTGGGCATCGGGATTCGCTCGAACTGTTCGTAAAGTTGCAAAGCAATCGGGTCTTTTTCCGCGAGCAGGCGATCCGGTTCGCGAATCCAGCGGTTCAGCCATTTCGGATCTCGATTACGCGTTACGCCAATCAGATCCGGGCCGATGCTGCGCATGCCGATGCCCTGCCCATCCATAGGGCCAAGGCTGTGGCACGAGGCGCAGCGGGTGCGGAACAGTTCTTCGCCATTGCTCGGCGGGCGAATGTCCGGGGCATTGGCGTAGCTTTCTTCGATGCTCGGCTGCTTCCAGTTCTGCAAGGTGTTGGCCAGTTGATCGGCGAGGATCCACGGGTTTTCGAACGGTGAGGCTTTCATCCAGCGCCCGGTGCTCTGGTTGCCGACGATCAGGCTGAGGTTGTGATCCTTGTTGCGGCCGTTGTCGACGCCGTCGATAAACAGCCCGAGTTTCTTGCGCAGGTCGGTGACGTCTTCGAATTCGCCGGTGAGAAACTTCCAGCCGGGACCGACCTTGAAGCGCTGCGAATAGGCCTTTAGCACTTCGGGGGTGTCACTGAGCGGATCGATGCTGATCGAGTAGAAAAAGATGTCCTGGCCGACGCGATCGCCGAGCAGTTTCTGCACCTGACGCAGGCGTGCGGTTTCCAGTGGGCAGGAGTCGCTGCACGAGGTGAAGATGAAGTTGATCACCACCACTTTGCCTTTGATCAGGTCATCGAAAAAATGCACCTGCCGACCGTCCTGATCGGTCAGCAGGGTGTTGGGGAAATAGTCGCCACCCCACGGGGTGGCGGATTCACTGACCGCTGGCGGTTCGCCGACGCTGGCCTGGTGCGCCAGCAGCACGCGGCTGCCGAGCACACAGGCCACCAGCAGCAGCACCAGGTGCATGCCCAGCGCCCGGGAGCGCGGGGTATTCAGCGGTTGGCTGTCACCGTGGCGGCGGTTCATGGCTTGACCACCACTTGTGGGCCCATACCGTCGCCGTTGCGGAAGGTAGGCAGCGCGGCGGAGTTGACGTAGCGCACACCGTCCCAGCTTGGCAGCGGTGTCGGCATCAACTGCAATTGCCCAGGCTTCTCAAGGTCCCAACGCAGCAGCATCGAGTTGTCCTCATGCTGGGTGTTGTGACAGTGCTCCATATACGTCCCGGCGAACTCGCGGAAGTTGATCGCCATTTCGACGCTGTCCAGCCCGTCGGCTTCAGAACCGATCCGGTAGACGTCTTTGCGCGCCCACTTTTCCCACTCTGGAGGTGCCTTGCCGCCGCGGCTGAGGATGATCCCTTCTTCGAAGTGCACGTGCACCGGATGGCTCCAGCCCTTGCCGCCGGCCTTGATGTTCCATACTTCCAGCGTACCGAACCCGGTGACACCGGCATCGGTCGGGCCGCTGGACAGTTGCGTCGAAGCATTCAAGCGACGCGGGTCCATGTGGAAGCCGAAACCGCCATCGGTCTTGACCGTCCACGGCGCTTCATCGGTGCCGTCGGAGCGACCGAAGGTGAAGGTGCGGTGGCGGGCCTTGGCCAGCACGGCTTTATCGGCAGCGTTGTCGCGGTGGAGCTTCAGCGGGATCATCACCAGCCCTTCCGCCTTGCCCGGTTTTGCCGGTTCGTAGGCTGCCGGGTTCATCGCCAGATCCTGACCGGTGTAAGCCTTGACGTTGAGCTGCAAGACCTTGCCCACCGCTGGATCGCCTTTGTCCCACTGCGGGCCTTTGCTGGTCTGCTTGATTACCGGCAGGTATTTCTCCGAGAGCACGTCGGCCAGCGAGATCACGTCTTTCGGGCCTTTGCCGTCGTCGTGGGATTGCAGGTTGACGAAGAACAGCTTGTCGCCAGGCTTGATACCGTTTTTCGAGAAGTTGACGATGATGTCGAAGCGCTCGGCGATACCCTGCGTCGGCAGGATCGCGTTGTGGTTCTGTTTATCGCCATCGGCGTCGAGGTCCATGCTGCCGTCGAACGGTACGCTGTGCTCCATGATGTTGCCGTCGTTGGCGATCATGTGGAACGGCACGCGGCTGTAGGTTAGGCCAGAGTTTTTCGGCCCCTGAAATTCACCACCGCTGCCTTTGATTTCGCGCACCAGCGCCAGTTTGAAGTAGCGCGACACCGAGCCGTTGAGGATGCGGAAGCGATAGCTGCGAGCGCGTACATCGAGGGTCGGTTTCCACTGCCAGTTGACCAGCACCTGGTCACCGAGGAAGCCGTCGGTGTTGAACGGGTTGAACCACAACTGACCTTCCTGATCCCAGGCCTTGTCAGCGAACACCAGGTTGACGTCGTAGTCGCGGTTGCCCCACGGCAAGGCGCTGCCGCTGGGCAGACGCAGGTTGACGCCGTCGTTCACCGACTCGTTACCGCGATCCAGCGCGCTGTAGTAGTTCATCATCGCCGCGTTGCCTTTGTAGACGTTCTGCGCGGTGAAATCGAGCATGTGGTCGTGGAACCAGTGGGTGCTCATGGTCTCGCGCCAATCGCCGCGGATCTTGATGGTGCCGTTGTCGCAGGTCTTCTTCGCCGGTGCGAGATCGTTGACCCACAAGGTTTCGCCCGGTGCGCACGGGAACGCCGCGCGCGGGTCTTCGGCCTTGGTATTGATGCTGTCATAACCGGCGAGCTGGATCGGCCAGCGATAGTCGTAGAACTGCCCCGGGAAGAAGAAGGCGTTGGCATAACCATCGCTTTCCGCTGGCGCGTGACCGTTGTGCTCGTGGGTGCTGATGGTGTGCAGGCCAAAACCACGGTTAGCCGACGGATCGATCGGCAAGCCGTTGTAGTGGCGCATCATCACCGGTTGGCCATAGCGCACCATCAACAGTTTCGGCGGCAGCGTGCCGTCGAAGGTCCACACTGCGTTGTGGTTTTGCACCGGCATGGACGGGTGGAAACGCGGGTCGACGCCTTTCGCCGTACCGTCAGTCAGCGGTACACCCGCGACGTTGTGGTACAGGCCGCCGGGGCCGAATTCGCCCACCGCGTAATGGTGCATTTGCACGCTGTCACGCAGCCCACCATTGAGGCGCGCGCCAGTCTGCGCGGTTTTGTAGGCGACTTGCGGGTAGAACTCATTCCAGCGCTGATGCGACCAGCCTTTTCCTGGCGGCCGCCCTTCAGCGGAAGAGCCGATGTGGCGGTTGAGGAACACTTCGATCTGCGCCTGCCACGGGTTGCGGTCGACGATATTGGAGAACTGACTGGGGAACGGCGTCAGCCCCGGCTGGCGCAGGAACGCATCCAGCGCAGTGCCGGGCGGCGCACTGCGGGCGACGTTGTTCGGGTCTTGCGCGGGCGCCGGGCCAATCGCTGCCGGCGGGAATGGCAGCGGCGCGGCCGGCGTGGTCGGGTCGAGTTTTTCCGGGCCGAACTCTTCGAACAGGGTCAACTGCTGGGTAAACGGCTGCGCGCCATACAGCGGGCTCGGCTTGCCGTTGGTGGGGTAGTTGAAACTGGTCTGCACGGACGGCGGCAGGACGTTTTCGATGCGCGTTTCAGCGCGGGTGCCTTTGACCCCATCGGGTAAATCGAAGGAATCTTCGTTGGCCTCGGGCAGGGTCAGGATGTTGTTGAGCGCGCCGGCGCGGTCGGCCGGTTCGTCGTAGTACGCCGACGGGTCGGAGGTTTCTGGCTGTCGCTCGTCATCGATCGGGCTAGCGCGAACGCCGGCCATGGTGCCGAGGGTCAACATCAGAAAGACGCTCAAAGGCGTCAGCAGAAAGGTGTTGCTAGGGTCACGCGTTGTTTTGTCCATCACCAGCCGCCTCATCAAGGAAGGGGTGATGGTGTTTTGCAACTACTGCGCCAATAAATTATTTCTAGTTGTTACAGGGACTTGGGGATGCTGTGGGTTTCCCCACTCCCCGGTGACCGGGGCTTGACACCCACTGGTGGGGGAAGTTCAGCGAATTTTCGCGGAATTACGGCACCAGCTGGAACGCCAGACGAACGGTGGTGCCCTCGCCTTCGCGGCTGTCGAGGGTCACGCCGCCGCCGAAGCGTTCCATGATGCGTTTGACCAGGACCAGACCGACACCCAGGCCACCGGACTTGGTGGTGAAAAACGGCCGGAAGGCCATGGTGCGCTGTTCTTCATTCATGCCTTTGCCGGTGTCGTTGAGCACCACGCACACACCGCGGTCATCGCTCGGCTCAAGGCTGACGGTCAATGTGCCGCCCTTGTCCATCGCTTCCAGGGCATTGGCTAGCAGGCTATTGAGGATCTGCGTCAACTGCACCGGTTGGCTTAGTACCATCGGCGTATTTTGCGGATGGAACACCACCTGCACGCCAGCCCTGGCAATCTGCTGCTCGAAGGCGACAAGGCTCTCGTGCAGCGCGGCGACGAGGTTCACCGGTTCCGGATCATCGTTGAGCGGACGTAGCGACTGCAGCAGCTCACGCACCCATTTCGACATGCGGTCAACCTGGCCGATGATGTCTTTGATGTTCTTTTCTGCCGGGCCGGCGTCGAACTCCAGCGCCAGTTCGGCGCTCGAACGGATGGTCGCCAATGGGTTGCGCAGGCTATGCGCCACCGCTGAGGACATCTCGCCCAACGCGACAAAGGTTTCATTGGCAATCAGTTGTTTTTGCTGGGCCGCGAGCAGGATCGCCGCGCGTCGCACGATCCAGTACAGCCCCAGATAAATCAGCCCGCCGCCAAGCGCGGTGGCCAGCCAGATCAGGGTCAAGCCGCGCTCCATCCGCGCGATCAGATCCTTCGGCTCTTTGTAGATCTCGACCATCGCCGTGACATTCTTGCCCTCGGCGTCGAACAGCGGAATGTAGTTCTCGATGAAGATGTAATCCGGCGGGATGACGAACTTCTGCTCCTCACGGGCCTTGTCGACGTCGTGGTAACTGGCCGACACCGGAATCTTTTCGTTGAAGGAACGATCAAGGTCTTCGTCGGCATGAATGCTGGTGCCGATCAGAACCGGGTTGGTCGACCAGATCACCTGTCGGTCCGGCGCATAGATGTTGGCGAGGATCACGTCTGGCAGGTGTTCGATGTGATCGAGAAATTCACCCCGCGCGCCCGCCCGGGCCTGCGGATCGACATCGGGAAAATCCTTGTCCTGACGTGGATCGAGCAATTCGCCCATGGTTCGCACGTTGGGAATGGAAACGTGGCGCACCTCGGCGGAAGCGATGGCCTGGATGAACTGCGCCGTGAGCAAGGCATCGCGCTGCACGCTTTCTTCAATCACGAACCGCGTCGACACCGCCCCAAGAGCCACGGCCACTGTGCCGATCACCGCCATGCTGATCAGCGAAAACCAGCGCAGCAGGTTGAACGGCTGCTTGCGCGAGCCCAACCGCAGATTGCCCTCCTCGACCGGTAACGATTTCGACTGCATGTTCATGGCGGCGACTTCTCTATACGTCCCTATAGGGTTATAGCCCACGGACGGGGGTTTGCCCGGATGCGGGGATATCGACCCGATCTACACCTTCCAAACTCACCCCAAATCCCTGTAGGAGCTGCCGAAGGCTGCGATCTTTTGATTCTGTTTCTAAATCAAGATCAAAAGATCGCAGCCTTCGGCAGCTCCTACAGGGGTTTTGTGTACAGCGGGCCATCGAGGGTATCCCCACCGTCCCCAATCCTGGGGAATGACGCCCTTTCCCCGCTGAGCAAAATCTCGCTTTCATACCCGCCAACCCCTCTAACCCGGCGCTCTCCCGCCCATCCACCACACCTTGGCATGGAAGGTGTACAGGCCCTGTGCAACTGACCCATCCCCAAGGGGCAGGTACTTCGATAGAGGGATTAACTCATGCACCCTTTACTGTCCAAAACCGCGACCGTCCTGGTCGTGAGCGCCTTGGCCCAGGGCATTGCTCAGGCCGCTTTGTTCGCTGTTGATCCGGGGCCATACGCACCGGCCAACGGCGGTTTCGCCAGTTGGTATCAGGACACCCACGGTCGCACGCTGGATCTGTGCCTGTCCAAAGCGCTCAGTTCGCGAGTGCCCAGCACACCTGGCGCGCCTTCGTACATGTGCTCGTTGCTGCCGACGCCTGGCGTGTTCGACGACACCCAACCCATCGCCTTCCCGAGCAACTTCCCCGATGAAGCGTTCTGGTTCACCGGCGAGACCACTCTCGTCGACGCCGCACGCGGGATCGACCTGACCTATGTCAGCGCCGTCGAAGCCGCGTTCGCCGCTGAAGAACCGGTCGAGGGCGATCAAGTCAGCTTCGCGCGCATCCGCATTCGCGTCGATGTGCCCACCGCCGGCACCTACGTCATCACCCATCCGTACGGCGTCGATGTGTTCAACATCGACACCCCCGGTCGCCGCGCGATCAACATGACCCGCGACATCGGCATCGGCACGCCGAAAACCTATGACGGCGCGCTCAAGGGCGACATCGGCCCGTTCCTGCGCAGCGTCAACGGCCCGTACACAGAAACCAACCCGGTGACCGGCGCCGCCGAGCAATTCGTCGGCGACCCGAACCTCTCCGAAGCGGTGACCGGCAGCCCGTTCAATACCAACTACGTGCGCATCGAAGGCCCCGGCGGGATTGACCTGCGTACCACTGCTTTTGCTGTCTCCGGCAAGTTGTCGACCGTGGTTCGACCCACACCAATGATCACCCAGCGCAGCACCTACTCGCGCAAAGCGGGGACCAGCGCACCGGTCGCCCAGCAGGACGTTTTTGTCCTCGCACCACCCGCGCCGGGCACCGTCGCCGTGACCAGTTTCACCCCGGTGCTGAACATGACCGAAGCCAACTCCACCGGCGCCTGGTACGCGCAATCGTCGACCAACCCGACCGTGCCGAGCGTCCTGCAAGTGACCGCCGACAACCACCTCGCCATCGCCAGCAGCACGCCGACCACACTGCCCATGACCCTGACCGACCTCGTGGTGATCCAGAGCGCCCAATACAGCCTCAGCTCCGGACAACTGACCGTAGTGGCCTCGACCAGTGACGAGACCTCGCCACCCGTACTCACCGCCACCTCCGGCAGCGGCGCCGCCATCGGTTCGCTGAGCGGCGACGGCGCGGTGAAAAGCCTGGCAACCGGGATCTCGCCGATACCACCGGCCAAGGTCCGCGTGACGTCGTCCAACGGCGGCAGCGACACCGAAGAAGTGGTCATCGTGCAATGAACGCTCACATGCCCAGATCCGCATCAGGAGGCATCATGAACAAGTGGCCACGCTTTGCGCTCAACGCGCTCGGGCTCGCTCTCTCGCTGACCGGCAGTGCCTACGCGCAACTCGCCGCCGTCGACCCCGGCCCCTACACCTTCGCCACCGGGAAATTCCCGATGTGGTATCAGGACAGCAATAACCTGTCGATGGAACTGTGCCAGTCGCGCGCCGCCAGTTCGCGCGTTGGCGTCACCACGCCACCGGCCTACATGTGCACCTTGCTGCCGGAACCGGGCATCTTCGATGACAGCCTGCCGATGGTGTTCCCCGACAACTGGCCGCCGGAAGCGTTCTGGTTCCTCGCCGAAACCGCGATCGCCAACAACGGCGCCGGTTTTGGCATGGACGCGTATGTTGCCGGGATCGAAGCGGCGTTCGCCTCGGAAAACCCGGCGGATGGCGATCAGCAAAGCTTTGCGCGGATCCGTATCCGGGTGAACGTTCCTGTGGCCGGCACCTACGTCATCACTCACCCGTATGGCGTCGAAACCGTCAACGTCACCACCCCAGGGCGGCGCGCGATCAACATCACCAAAGACATTGGCATCGGTGCGCCGGGCGATTTCAGCGGCACGCTCAACGGCGCCATCGGCCCGTTCCTGCGCAGCGTCAACGGCCCCTACACCGAGGTGAACCCGGACACCGGCGGCGTCGAAACCTTCGTCGGCGACCCGAACCTCACTGAAGCGGTAACCGGCAGCCCGTTCAACACCAACTTCGTGCGCATCGTCGGGCCGTCCGGCGCTGGCACCATTCAGACCACCTTGTTCACCGTCGCCGGCAAGGTGCTCGACAGCCGTCAGCAAACCCATGTCGACATCGACCGCGCCACTTATCGCCGCACCTCGGCGGGCGTGCGTGCCGAAGTGTTTGCCAAGGCTGACGCCAGCTCGACTCTGTGCTTCCGTGAAACCGTAGCGCTGCTGCCCGGTCCGCCACCAACGCCATGCCAGACCAGTCTGACGGGTGACAACACCGGTTTGTTCTTCGGTCAGCGCCTGGGCAACGGTACCCTGCCCTCAGTCGTCGTTGTAACCGCGACCAATCCGGCCGGCACCACCCGCCCAACATCGGTGTCGAGCAAGCTCACCGACGTGGTGAAAGTGCAAACCGCACGCTACAGCTGGGCTAACAAAACGTTGCTGATCGAAGCGACATCGACCGATGAAGTGGCGATCCCCGACATGGTTGCTCAGGGCTACGGGCGTCTGTCGAAAACCGGCACCTTGCAACGCATCACCGTCGCCGACCTGACTCAGCCACCTGCAACCGTAACAGTGAAATCCGCCGCCGGCGGCAGTGATACCGAGGCCGTCGTCGTGGTCGGCAACGCGCCGGATACCGGTGAAAACCAGGCGCCGATCGCCAACGCCGACACCGGCAGCACCAGCTTCGGCGTGCCGATCACCCTCAGCCTGTTGACCAACGACAGCGATCCCGATGGCAACAACCCATTGGGCATCACGGCGTTGACTCAACCTGCTGCGGGCCAAGGCACCGTCGCCCTCAGCGGCACCGCCGCCGTGGTCTACACGCCGCCAGCCGTGGTCAACACCCCACTGACCACCACCTTCACCTACAAAGCGCAGGACGCCAAAGGCCTGGCCTCGGCCAACCCGGCCACCGTGACGATCACCGTCGCGCCAAACCGGGCACCGACCGCCGTCGCCGACAGCGTCGCCACGCTGGGTGTGGCGATCCCGATCAACGTGCTGGCCAACGACACCGATCCGGAAGGCAATGTGCCGCTGGGTGTCGCCAGCCTGACCCAACCGGCCGCCGGCCGTGGCACGGTCAGCACTGACGGCACGGTGATCACCTACACCCCACCGGCCACCGTGACCACGGCGTTCACCACGACCTTCACCTACATCGCCCGGGACAGCTTCGGCGCCCTGTCGACGCCGGCCACGGTCACCGTGCAAGTGTCGCCACGGCCAGCGGCGGAAACCTTCACCGTCACCGCTTCCACGGTGCAGGCACGCTCCGGCGGGCGATTCAACTGGGACTTCACCGGCACCTCGTCGGTGACCACCGGCAACACCATCACCGTGCAGGTCACCACCCCGACCGGGCTGGTCACTCTCGGCACGACCACCGTACCGGTGACCGGACGCTGGCGGCTGACGCTGAACAACACGACGGTGGTGCCATCGGCCAACCCGACCGCGACGATCCGCTCGTCCCAGGGCACCGTGCGCACGGTCTCGGTGACCACGCTGTAAGCCAGATCCCCAGCCACTCGCGGGTGGCTGGGGCCGACTTCGAACCGGTTAACGCCTGACAGGATGTGAGCCATGAACACGCCGACCGCCGCCCTGCTTTGCCTGCTTTTGCTGTGCAGCACGGCAGGCGTGCGCGCCGACGATCTGATGGACAACGACGACCTGGCCCCGACCAGCAGCGACCTCGGCGAACTGCCCCCACCCGTGGGTCAGCAAGCCCTGATCGACCAGCTCGGCCAGGCCAACGTCGCCCTGCTGCAACAGAACGGTCAGTCGCTGCTCGGGCAGATCGTGCAGTCGGGCAGCAATCAGGAAGCGTACATCCTGCAACAGGGCAGCGACTTGATGGCGCTGATCAACCAGAACGGTTCCGGCAACGCCGCCTCGATCACTCAGAACGGCAGCCACAACCGCGCGCAGATTTCGCAAAACGGCAACAACAACGACGCCAGCATCGAGCAGGCCGGCACGGGGCTGCAAAGCGCCGTGACCCAGTCGGGCAACGGCATGAGCGTTTCGGTCAAGCAATATCGCTAAGCACTGCAAATCATCGGAGAGTTCAATCATGTTCAAACTGACGCCCCTCACCGCCGCCCTGCTGGTCATGATCAGTGCCCAGGCCATGGCCGACGACAGCCTGTCCAACCAAAGCCAGGTCGGTACCGCCAACATTGCCGACGTGAAACAGACCCAGGCGCCGTTCAGCACCGCCACCCAGACCCAACTGGGCCAGGGCAACGACGCCGCCGCCGTGCAAGACCACGCCACCAGCGTGATCACCCAGGACGCGGTCGGCGACTACAACGCCGGTTACGCCGAACAGCTTTACGAAGACAACGCCACCATCACCCAACAACAGGTCGGCGCCTTCAACACCGCCCACGCCAGCCAGTCGCTGGGCTTCGGCTCACCGAACAGCGCGCTGCAACAGCAGCAAGGCACCGGTAATTTCTCGTTCATTTATCAGGACTCGCAGAACGGCAGCGAAGGCAAAACCTTCCAGTTCGGCGACAGCAACGAAGCCAACATCGAACAACTCTATGAAGGCAGCGGCAACAGTTCGGTGATCACCCAATACGGCACCGCCAACTACGGCACCGCCGAACAAGTCACCCACAACGGCGGCCAGATCGGCATCAACCAGGCTGGCGAAAGCAACTACGCCTACGGCGACGAGCGCAACGGCACCGGCGGCAACATCACCATCAACCAGTTCGGCAACCTCAACGGCAGCGAAATCTGGCAAGACTCGCAACTGGCAAGCCAGGCCACCGTCAACCAATACGGCGACAGCAACGAAACCGTGGTCGACCAAAGCTTCGGCGAAAACAACACTGCCGCCGTCACCCAGGTTGGTAACACCAACGCGATCTACGCCGATCAGTTTGAGTCGGTCAACTCGACGCTGGCGCTGTACCAAGTCGGCAATGGCAACGTCCACTACACCTATCAGAGCGGCGACGGCCACACGCTCAGCGCCACCTCCGTGGGCAACGACAACAAGGTCTACGCCAGCAACTGGAAAGGCCCGCAATCGGGTGGACAGTTCGGCAGCAACCAGCGTGCGACCGTCACCCAAGCGGGCAATGGCAACATCGCCAGCTTCACTCAGGATGGCGTCGGGCACGTGATGACCACGCACCAGACCGGGACCGGCAACAAGACCACGGTCAGTCAGGCTGAGTCGTATAACGAGCTGTATTTTGACCAGAATGGTAGCGACAACATTTTGATCTCCGATCAGCGCGGCACTGGCAACCTGGTGCAGGGTTCTTCGAATGGCACCGGCAACAGTGCTGAGTTTGATCAATCCGGGACGGGCAACCAGGCGTATACCGCGCAACTGTATGGCAGTGACAACATGATCACGGTGAAACAGGCGGATACGATGAACGTGGCATATGTGACCCAGGGCGGGACGGGGAACATTGCCAATGTCGATCAGAGCGGGGTTACGCAGACCGCGAATATTCAGCAGTTCGGGTCGGCTAACCAGGCGACGGTGTTGCAGCAGTAGGGGTTGGGTGTTGATGGGCCGCGATTCTCTGGTGAGGGGGGTCGCGGTTTTTTTGCGCTGACGCTTGAGTTGCGTCCTACGGAAAACGGAACGTTTTCAGAAATTCGGGGAGTTTTCTGACAAGTTCTGGCGGTTGGCCGTCGGAAGTGCAGGCCCTAGGATTTGCCGGGACAACTTGATCCTCATGGAGCTTGGCCTACATGCAATTCATCCAGACAGCGACGACAGCAATACCGTTAACGAATAGACTTCGAGGCACCAAACCCGGAGGTTCTATGATCGACCCGTCCTTGATCGACCCATTGTGCCCTGTTGTTTCGGATCTTGGTCCCGAGGAGCAGGCTGCGAGTTATGACCGCTGGTTTCGGGCCGAAGTACAGGCCTCTCTCGATGATCCGCGTCCGAGTATTCCCCATGAGCAAGTGATGGAGGAAATCAATGCCTTGATGGAATCAATGCGCAAAAGCGCTGATGCAGATTAAGTGGCGACCCAAGGCTCGGGTCGAACTCTCGAAAATCCTGAAGTACATTGGCGAGCGAAATTTTGTAGCGGCGACTGCACTTCACAAGTCCGTCGTAAAAACTACATCTGCGCTTTGTTGGCATCCCCACCTGTATCGCAAAGGTCGCTCTCCCGGCACTCGAGAGATTGTGGTAAGCCCGAACTATCTCGTCGTTTATCAAGTGGCGGACCACATTGAGATTGTGAGCATCTTGCATGCGCGTCAGGAGTACCCTCGACGCGACCCCGGTTAAGGTCGCTTCCTCGTCTCAACACAAGAAACCGTGCTTCCCCTGGAGGTATGTTTTTTTTGTATCTTGATCGTTCCCACGCTCTGCGTGGGAATGCCTCTCGGGACGCTCCGCGTTCCAACTCGCGAATTTGACGCAGAGCTTCAAGGGCTGCATTTCCACGCAGAGAGTGGGAACGATCAATCAGCCATCCTTCAACTCGACGTGATCCAGCGCTTGATTGACGGCGAGTTCGCCCAGCATGACGACTTGAGCGATGCCCAAGGCGGTTTTGCGCTGTGAGGTTTCCAGGGAGGCGGCGAAGTTGATGAGCATTTCGCTGGCCGAGCCGAGGGTTTCGCTGGCGTTGGCCAGCAGGGATTCGGTGTTGTACCTGGGGTTGGCGAGGTACATGGGTTCCGGCTCGTTGGCGCTGGACATAATGTGGGCGGTGGGGTTGAGGTAGAAATCGAGGGCACGGTCGGCGGCTTCGTGGAGTTTTTTGCTGTCGACTGAGGCGTAGGGGGATGTGGTGTTGGTGTCTGGTTCTGGGGGGTTGGGTGTTGGTTTTTTCATGGTAATTCTCTCTCATTGATAGTTGCAGCTGGCCCATTCGACTTCCAGGAAAAATGGGTGGCAGCTGTACGCAGGCTGGAAATCCGGGAGAGAGCAACCCGGCAGACACGAATGTCTCCCGCGCACAACCGCCATAACAGAGTGCACACAATGAAAGTGCGCAAGCATACGTTATGAAAGGCGTATCTGCTCTCTCGTGTCTTCGGGTTTCCATGCCCGGTCGCTGAATTGACAGCGACGAACACAGGCTAGAGACCGGACGTCCGACGGACAACCTGAAAACCTTGTGGGAAGGTTCCGCCGATTCAGACACTTCTTTAAACAAACTTCAGATCGCAGCCCTCACCCTAACCCTCTCCCGGAGGGAGAGGGAACTGACCGAGTGGTTTGGTAGAGGTACGCCGACGTGCAATACCGAGCCGAAATTGGATTTTCAAGCTTTGAATCAAGAGCCCCTCACCCTCACCCTAGCCCTCTCCCGGAGGGAGAGGGGACTGACCGAGTGGTTTGGTAGAGGTACGCCGACGTGCGATACCGCGTTGAACTCAGATTTTGAAAGGCCCAAAAATCGGCTCCCTCTCCCTCGGGAGAGGGCTGGGGTGAGGGGCAAGAACATCACAAACCCAAAGCCGAGCACGCTGTGCTCCTCACCACTCAATAGGCCGAGTGTCAGCTCGCCTGCTTTTGATCTTGATCCACGGGCGACGTCGGAAGGCTGAGTGGAGGGATTGATCCGGGCGTGGGAGCGCAGCGACCGTTTGGCGCAGCCAAACACAGCGAGAGGAGGTGCAGCGAAGCAAACCGTAGGCGCTGCGCCCGGATCGATCCCGGAGCGAAGGAACCCCGAGCCCCAGCGAGCGGGCCGCACGTAGGAGCAAGCCTTTTCGGTTACCTTTTCGGCGTTTGGAAAAGGTGACTCGCCGTAAGGGCGAAACCCTAAGTAGCCGTTACCGCAGAAACGGATATGTACTCAGTCAAAAAAGAACCCCGCCGCCTGACAAAAAGCCTTCGCGAGCAGGCTCGCTCCCACAGTTGGAACCGAGTACATCGGCAAGAACCTGGTCGGCCCGAAGGCCGCCACGTTCACTCCGCCTCCGGATCAACCTTGTTCTGAGTCAAATACCGATTCAACACATCATCCTGCCCAGGCACAGAAGCGTCCCCCGCCACCTGCCACAAATGCCGCTCAATCCCCTGCGCCACCATATGCCCCACCGCCGCCTCAATCGCCGACAGAACACAAAGCTGCGCCGGCTCATTCGTCGTATACCCAACCTCAGCCTCAAGCAACTTTTTAAACTCGATAAACTTGAAAATCCCCGCACTGCGCGCCACCGAATAAATCGTCTTGCTGGTCATCACATTCGCCAACACCTGCCCACTGCGCACATCCACCGCACGCAAGTTGACGGTCACCTGATCCACCCGATACTCACGCTGCAGATCAATCCCCAAATACCGCGCCCCTTCCCCACCGCTACGCACGTTAGTGTCATAAGCGATGATCCCACCCTCGAGCATCATGTTCGCCGCCTGCAACGGTGGCAGCTCACCCTGAATATTCACCGGCGTATTCGGCTTCTTCTGCGACGCGCGAATGATCTTGCGCTCGGTCAACAGGTTCTGCAGCCCTTCCCGTTCCAGCACGACAAACCAGCCACTGGCCTGCATCGCGTCCATCAACATCGACGCCGCACCCTGGGTCACGCTGGTGGAAAACGAACTCGCCGGCGTCGGTTTGTACTGCCCGGTCTGATCACGGAAGCCGTACACCACCGCCATCAACCGCCCCTTGGGTCGCGGCATCTTCAGCAAGTCGTAATAAGTCGAGGCCCTTGGAGTCAGGGTCGGGGTTTCGGTGTCCTGCTCGGCCGACATCGGCTCACGCAGACTGCACCCTTGTAATGTCGCCAACATCAGCCCTAGCGCAATTATTTTTTTCATGTCCATCACTCCCCGGAACTGTCAGCCCGTCATGGGTTGAGGCCGTTCACCTGAATTTCCGAAACTTCACCGCTCGCTCGGTCGGTCACCTCAATGGTGAGTGCCCCCGAGTCGTCGACGACGTTGACGATAAAAGCGTCAGTGGACAGGCTCCCCGTGTTGCCGGTGGAGATGTTGTCCAGCAACTGCCCCAGCAGCCGCGATTGCAATTGACTGGTGAAGCGCTCCAGCGCCGAAGTGCCGGCCACCGTGGTGCGCTTCTTCAGGTCCGGATCGTCGTAGTCGTTTTGCGCCTGGGCGTTGTTGAGAAGCCAGGTGCCATTCAACGGGTTGCCGCCGAACGACGGGTTGACCGGCGTGTAGACCAGTTCAGTGGCCTGGACAGCGGCAGCGCTGGCGAGCCCGATCAACAACCCCGAGATCCACAATCCGCTGCGCCGTGAGAACGTTGTGCTGTTCATAGTTCGTCCTTCTCAAGGTCGGTGGTGTCCTGCAACAGAGCCTCCAGCTTGCGCTGGACAACCTGGCGTCGAACCCAGTCGGCGGCGTCATACGCCTCGTCCTTCAGTTCCACGGTGTTCGGCGGCAGGAAGCGCCGATAAACCAGGCGTTGCTGATATTCCACGGTCACCAGGCTGCCCCAGCGCGCGTCGGGCCGCTCGCGCACCACCAGGTTGAAATCCATCGGGCTGGTGTCGCGCAGGCGTTCACTGAACGAGTAATAAAAGTCGTGGCCGATGTGCGAGATCGTGTCATCGACGATGAAGCCCATCATTTCGTCTTCTTCACCGGCATGGGCGTAGCCCGTCACCACGGTGAGGACCAACGCGCACCACCATTGGCGAGTCATGGCTGCAACGCCTGCGGCAGATTCGACTGGCCTTTCGCCGGGCCATTGGTGCCTTCGAGGAAGGCTTTTTCCGCGACGAACTGCCAGTCCGAATAACGCTGCATACCGTCGAAATCCGACCACTGCGTCGGGAAGTCCGCCTGCTTCAACGGCAGCTCGGTCGACGGGCTGTTGAGGCCGGTGATGCGTCCGTCAAAACCGCGTTGCAGCGCCCATTCACCCTGACCGATCGGATCCGGATAGAGCTGACGCAAGTGATGTTTCGCTTCTGGAAAACGCTGATCGTCGAGCAGGTCTTCAAGCTCTTTCGGGTACTGCGCCAGCCCCGGCGAACTGCGGTAATAGCTGCGCAGCGCCTGGGCGTACTGAGTGCCAACCCAGAGCAACTGGCGTTCACGGTCGCGGCGCGACGCGGTCGACCACAACTCGCCGGCACTGGCCAGGCCCATGCCCATCACCACGATCAGGAACAGCACGCCCAGGTACGTGAAGCCACCCTGCTGCGCGCGGTTACCACTCGGAATACTGGCTGCCATCACGCGCCCTCCCGGTAGCACCGCTTTTGATATCGGCCACGCCACCGGCAACGCCGTCCGGTGGCGCGATCAGCACCCACTGGTCTTTGCGTTCGGTGATCGGATCGAGTGGCGCGTTGCGCAGGTAACGTTGTTCGATCAGTTGCTCGATGGAATCCGGGTAGCGCCCAGTGTCACCGTAGAAGTGATCCAGCGCCTCGCGCATCGCCGACAGACTCTGGCGCAGCGTGGTTTCCTTCGACGCTTCGAGGCTGTTGAAGTAGCGCGGCAGCGCGATGGTCATCAGCGTGGCGATGATCGCCATCACCACCATCAGCTCCAGCAAGGTAAAACCTTTTTCCCGGCGCATGAGGTTCACCACTCGCGGTAGGCGATGCCGTTGAGGCCCTTGCCCCGGGCGTGGGAGTAGACGTCGAACACGTCCTCGCCATCGCGCGGATTCTGAGCCGAACTGTCGTAGGCGCGCACGCCCCAACCCCCTTCATCATCACGTTTGGCCGGCACCAGCGGATCGCGCGGGATGCGGCGTAAAAAGTAGAACTTGGCGCCCTTCGCGCTGCGCACATCGCGCACGCCTTCGACCAGTACTTTCAGGTTCGGCGGGTAGCCGCTGCTGTTCAGCGACTTCTCGATGTAGCCGGCATCGAACGCACGTTTGTAGGCGTCGATGCCGTCGCGAATCTGATACAGCGCGTTGCGCAATTCCTGCTCCTTGCCACGCCGCACCAGGGTCTCGGTCAGCGGCGCGGCCATGCTCGCCAACAGGCCGATCAGGGCCAGCGTCACCACGACTTCGATCAGGGTGAAACCGCGTTGGGAGGCGTTCATGATCAAGGCTTCTCGACAGTGACGCGGGTGGTGGCCACGGCCGACTCACCGACGGCACGCGGCTGCGCGGCCGGCGACGGCATCACGTAGCTCTGCGAACGATCCGGTGCCTGAATGTGCATGCTGGTTTCGGTGCCGGTGGAGAACTCCATGTCCGACGGGCTCTGATACGGCAGGTTGCGCACGATCCGCGGGGTGATCGACAGCACCAGTTCGGATTTGCCGACGGTGTCTTTGTTGCTGCCGAACAAGCGGCCCAAGCCGGGAATGTCACCGAGGCCGGGAATCTTGTTGCCGGTGGCGCCGTGATCGTTGCGCACCAGCCCGGCGAGGATCTGCGTTTCGCCGTCGTGCAGGCGCAGCGAGGTTTGCGCGTTGCGGGTATCGACCTGCACCGGGATCGTGCCCTGGCGGGTCGGTTCCAGCGGCGTGGCGTTACTCACTTCCAGCGCGATCTTGATCGCCACTTCGTTGTTCAAATGCACGGTGGGCGTCACTTCGAGCTTCAGACCGACATCCAGATAGGTCACGCTTTCAGTGATCACCGGCCCCTGTGTCGACGGCACCGAAGTGGCGCTGATGATCGGCACGCGCTGACCAATGTGAATGCGCGCCTGCTCGCGGTTGCTGACGCGAATCACGGGACTTGCGAGGGTGTTGATGTCGTTGTCCTGCGCGTTGATCTTGGCTTGCGGCGACGGGCCGATGGAGATGCGGTCAGAGTTGATGCCTTTGAGCTGGCCCAGCAGCGTGACCGGCGAACCATCGGAGTTGACCACGCCGAAGGTGCTCGGCCATTGCAGGCCAAGGTCGAGAATGCGCTGGGTGGCGACTTCCATCACCTCCACTTCGAGCACCACTTCCGGGTTGGACTGGTCTTGCGATTGCAGGAGTTTCTCGGCCATGCGCACGGCGTCTTCGGTGTCGCGCATGGTCAGGGTGTTGAGGCGTTCGTCGACGAACACGTCGCGGGTCTTGAGCATGGTTTTGACCATGTTCAGCGCGGTGTTGGCGTCGATGCTGGTCAGGTAGAAAGTGCGCATCACCAGTTCCTGGTAATCCTTCACTTTCTGCGGCGAATCCGGGTAGATCAGCAAGGTGTTTTCGTTCACCACTTTCTGGTGCAACTGGTTCTGTTGCAGCAGCAGGGTCACCGCATCTTCGATGCGCACGTCACGCACGAAGATCGTGGCTTTCATGTCCGGGCGCAGGTCTTTGTCGAAGATGAAATTCAGCCCGGCGACCTGCGACAGCACTTCGAAAATGGTCTTGAGATTGGCCTCGCGAAATTCCAGGGTCACCGGCCGATCAAGCTTGGTGCGCAGTTGCGGATAAGGAATGACGTTGCGGCTCTGCACCAGGCGAATATTGCCTTGCAGCTCCAGCGCGCCTTGGTTGGCCGGGTCGAGTTCGAGGATCTGTTTGACCTGACGATCAGCGCCGTAGATGTCACCGCGACGCAGGTCGCCACGGGCCAGTTCGAGTTTCTCGTCCATGCTGCGCAGGTATTCCATCTGCTTCAGCGCATCCTGCGCGCGGCGGTTGTTCGGCTCGATGGTCAGCACGCGCATGTAGGCGGTGCGCGCCGAGGTAAAATCGCGACGCGAGCGATCGGTGTCGCCGGCCGTCAGCAAAGACGTGATGGCCTTGGCCCGACCGGTGTTGAGCAGCAAGTGCAATTCGGTGTCGCGGGGATTCTCGCGCAGGCCTTCCTCAATTCGGGCCAGTCCCGCCTCGTACTGACCCTGTTCAATCAGGTCGGCGGCTTCCTTGTTGGCCACTTGTGCAGAACTGCACGCGGCCAGCCCGGCACACAGGCCCAGGCTCATCAGCAAACGGGAACGGTTCATTGCGTACTCCCCACAGACAAGGTCTGCGACAAATGCAAAGGCAGGTAAACCAGGCTCAATTCCAGGTCGGAAATGCCGGTGATCTTCCAGGTGTCGTCGATCACATCCCCGTTGCGCACGACGTAGATTTTTTCGCCGTTCTGCAAAAACACTTGCAGGTCGCTGCGGTCATGCAGCCTGCCGACGAACTGAAACGGCACCGGTGGCAGGCTCGGGGCTTGCACCACTGTGGCCGGGTTGATCGCTTGTTCGGTGACCGTGGCCAGGGTTGGCGCGGCCTTCCAGGATTTGGCGGCGAACAGGTCGCCGGCCGGGCTGAGGTCTTTGATTGGCGCATCCTTGGCCTTGGCGCTGCTGGCCGGCAGCGCGCCCCGGGTTTTCCCCGGCGTAGCGACAGCCACTTCATTGGAATCGGCGTCTTCGCTTGGCGAGAAATACGCCGGCAACCACGCCAGCGCGGCCGCTACGCCGAAGAACGCCAACCAACCTGTCACGCGCTTGGTATTCATCACGACCTCGACAGGTAAAGGGTCATACGGATCCGGCCATTGAGGTCGGTGTCGCCAATTTTCTTGCGTTGCAACTCGAGGTCTTCCACCACCACCGCCGGCAATTGGCCGAGCAAGGCGTGCACAAAGCGGCGCAGTTGCGGGTAGCTGCCGCGCACGGGAAGAAGGATTTGATAACGCGCCAGATGGGTTTTCGGGTCGACACCGAGCGCGTATTCGCCGCGCGCCAGGGTGATGTGTTCTTGCGCTGCGAGGGCGTAGATGCGGTCGATGGCAACGGTGGCTTGCGGCTGCGCCGGCAGCTTGTTGCGGAAGTCGTCGAGCTGACGTTGCGGCACCACCGGCGGCGCGATACTGCCGTCTTCAACCTTGGCCAGGTACTCGCTGGCTTCCTGAGTCTGCTGGCTCAAGTGCTGCAACGATTGCCAGCCCGGCAGCAAACCGCCGAGTGCCCACGCCACGGCGACCAGCAGCAGCGCCAGCCCGGCCAGGCCCGGAATGCCGAGGCCTTGCAGGTATTCGTGGACGATCAGTCTAGGGATTCGCATCGCCCATCTCCCAGGTCGCCGACAGGTTGAATTGCACCGGTTGTTCCGGCGATTTGACGACGATTTCGTGGCTGAGCAGCGAGACGTCGGACAGCTCGTCGCTGGCTTCCAGACGTTTGTGGAAATCGAGCATCGCTTGCAGATCCCTCGCTTCAGCACTGATCCGCACCTGGCCTTTGCGCGCATCCGGGGTCAGGCTGAGCAGTGCGACATCATCGCGCGGCATCGCTTCGAGCATGGCGAACAGGCGTTCCCATGGGCGGCGCAGTTGCTGCGAGACCTTGCGCATCTCGGCGAGGTTTGCCGCTTGCTCGCGGGTTTCCGCCGGGCTCAAGGTGGACTTGGCGCCGCTGTCGCCAGTGAGCTGACGCTGGGTGGTTTGCAAGTGGCCCTGTTGCTGTTCGGTGTGCGCGTCGAGGTGCTGTTGCACGCCGAAGCACAGCAGCGCCAGCAGCACGCCGCCGCCGAGCAAACTCCAACCCAACGGGCCGGAACGAGGACGCGGCTGGAAGTCGAGATTGAGCGCGCGCATCTCAGGCCACCGCCCGGGACATGACGTACAAGCCGTCACGCACGGTCATTGAGGCGTCTTCAAGGGTGCGCAATTGCACCCCCGCCACGTCCGGATGCGCATCGAGGCGCGCCGGGGCATGCAGATAAACGTTGAAGGCGCGTTCACTGGTCGAGGCCTGCAATTGCCGTTCGCGACCGATCAATGCGCTGAGTGCCACATCACTGTCACTGCCGCCCACCGAACGCACGCCGGCCCAGCGCCCTTCCCTCGCCAGCAACAACACGCTGCGTTGCGGCTCGGCTACAACAAAGAGGAAGTCGCCGGCGTCGAGGCTTTTGTCGAAGCGGTTAAACGCCGCCATCAGGTACGGCTGAACCGAGCGCAGGCGCAAACCGCGAGCGCTGACCAGCGTGCGCAGGCGTTCGAGCAAGTCCTGCGGCAAGGCGCTGGCGATGCGGTCGTAACCGGCTGGTTCGGCGGACAGCACCAGACTCCACGGCTGGGTTGGCGCGCCAAACAGGTCTTCGAAACACAGTTGGGCAAAGCCGCGCAGTTCTTCCGGGCTGCTGATCTGCGCGCTCCACGGCACCAGGCAGAAACGGCTGAAATGCCCGGAGATGACCACGCTCAATTCGGCACCGGCGCGGGCGTGTTCACCGAGCAGGCGATCGAGGGTGTCCAGCGCCACCGCGTAGCTCTGGAAGCCTTCGTCGATGTAACCGACGCTGCCCAGCCATAGAGTGTCGCTGCCGCGCCGTTGACCCAAGCCAACACCGCTGGCGCCGAGCACGGCGACAAAACGCTCACGAGATAAATGTGACACGGTTGATCTCCTCCAGCGTGGTGCGACCTTGTTCCACCAGCTCCAGCGCCGATTCACGCAGCAGGCGCAAACCACGGGCGCAGGCCAGGGCTTTGATTTGTTTGATCGGTTGGCGCTCGACGATCATCTGGCGCAGTTCGTCATCGAGGTGCAACAACTCGGCAATCGCCGTGCGCCCGCGATAACCGCTGCCCCGGCAATGGCCGCAGCCCTTGCCGTGAACGAAGTGGTAATGATCGACTTTCTGCGGATCGAGGCCCGAGGCGCGCAGCTCTTCATCGCTCGGATTGACTGGCGCGCTGCAACTGGCGCACACCAGCCGGATCAGGCGCTGGGCGAGAATCGCGTTGAGCGCCGAGACCAGGCTGTAGGGGTCGATTTCCATTTGGGTGAAGCGGCCAATTACGTCGAAGACGTTGTTGGCGTGGATGGTGGTGAACACCAGGTGGCCGGTGAGCGCCGATTGCACGGCGATCTGCGCGGTGTCCGGGTCGCGGATTTCGCCGACCATGATTTTGTCCGGGTCATGCCGCAGGATCGAGCGCAAACCCCGGGCAAAGGTCAGGCCTTTTTTCTCGTTGACCGGGATCTGCAGTACCCCCGGCAGTTGATATTCGACCGGGTCTTCGATGGTGATGATCTTGTCCACGCCGTGGTTGATCTCGGTGATCATCGCGTACAGCGTGGTGGTTTTGCCGCTGCCGGTCGGGCCAGTCACAAGGACCATGCCGTAGGGTTCGGCGGCGAGCCGGCGCAACTGGCGCAGGGTTTCGTCTTCAAAGCCCAGCGCCTGCAATTGCACGCCGCAGACCTTGTCGGCCAGATCCTGTTTGTCGAGCACCCGCAGCACCGCGTCTTCGCCGAAGATGCTCGGCATGATCGACACGCGAAAGTCGATCTGGCGGCCGCTGATGCCGATCTTGAAGCGCCCATCCTGCGGCACACGTTTTTCGCCAATGTCCAGCTCGGCCATGACCTTGACCCGCGAGATCACCTGCTCGGCGAACTCGTTGCCCTGGACTTTGCTGATGTTGTTGAGCACGCCGTCGATGCGGTACTTGATCACCAGACCGTGACCGGTGGTGCCGAGGTGGATGTCGCTGGCGTGCATCTTCAGCGCGTCGTAGAGCGTCGAGTTGACCAGTTTCACCACGCTGCTGGCGTCTTCGCTGATGCTGGTCAGCGACAGGCTTTGCAGGGTGTCGATTTCGTGGTGAGTGTCGCCTTGAGCGTTGAGCGATTCGACGGCGTGGAAGCTTTCTTCATGGCGGGCCAGATAGGCTTTGAGGTCATCGGCGTGCACCAGATACAGCGGCGCGCCGTGCAGGCAATCGTCGATCCAGGCCAGGCGCGCCGGGTCGAAGGGATCGGCAAACACGCCGATGACTTCGTCGTTGTGGCGCAGCAGGATGAATTCACGTTTCAGGCATTGTGCGAGGGTGACCCGGTCGAACACCGGCGTCGCGGCAAACAGGTTGTCGGTGTCGAGCACCGGGTAATGCAGGGTGGCGCCGAGGGTGTGAATGAACGGCATCGGCGCCAGTTCACAGAGTACGCCGAGGGCTTCGAGGACGCGTTCGCCGGAGGTGGCGGCCCGCGCCCGGGCCTGGGACAACTGCTCGCTGGAAAAGTATTCACTGGAAAAGCGCGCGGGGGCGCTTTCGGCCGGCAGTGGTTCGACGACAACGGACAGACGTTCCATGGCTTGCTCTCCAACCGGGGCTCAGAGCCCTGTCGGCGCGGCAAACCTTGGCGGCAAGTGCCGGAACGTCTGTTCGCGCCATTACTCCCCGGTGAGCATTTGATCGTCGTCCGGTGCCATGGCGTGCAACTGTCGTCGCCGATCCGCCAACACCCAACTGCCATCGTACAACTGCAACGGGAAGCTCTCGGTCCTGCTCTGGCGTCGTTCGACAAAGCCCTCGGAGGGGCTCGCACCGGGTTTCGCTTCGCGCTTGATGCCCAGAAGGTCGCAGACCGCCCGCGCCAGTTCCGCCAAGGGAAACGGTTTGAACAGGATGTGGCTGACCCCCAGTTGCCGCGCCCGCTCACAGACTTCAGCGGTCGGGTGACCCGTTATCAGCACAAAATGGCACGTCCTGTTCTGGCGGACCGCGTCGAGCACCTCAAAGCCTTCCATATCGGGCAAGCGGTAATCGAACACCAGCACGTCGGGGGCAAAGGTTTCGGCCAAACCGATAGCCGTCGCTCCGTCATGTGCAATCGCGACGTCCAGCCCCTGCGCCGACAGATAATCCTGAAGGTTCTGTGCAAGCAGCTGTTCGTCTTCGACAACCAGTACTTTGTTAACCAAGGTCGACTCCTTGAAACAGCAGGTCCGATGACCCCGCCCTGAGAGTGCGCCTTACCATCGGTAACGCACACTTCATGCCAGGCTGAGTGCCGGTAATTTTATCTCTTCATGTCCTTGAATTTAATGACAATGCCCGCTCGTCCCGGTACCCCGTTCCCCAGAAACGGGGAAGCACCTGAATGGGCATCGAAGCCATTCCCCACTATTGGGGGGGAACCTTCAGTCGTCGTCAATTCGTTCGATCCTGTTCTGCACCCGTAATTGCGCGAGCACTTGGCGACGAGCCTGGGTCTGTTGCTGTCGGGCGAGCTGTGCCCTGACTGTGTCCAGCCCCTGCAAATCTGGGACATCGGCGGCCTCCAAGTGGTTCGGTAAATAAATCACATGCCAGCCGAACGGTGAACGCACCGGATAACTGGCGAATGTCGCCCCACTGACAACCGAGGCGCGCATTTGCATCAAGCGTAGACGCGCTTGAGCCACAGTGGCTGCATCCGCTTGCGCAGGCACACGGATCAGCAGGTGGCGGGGTTGCAAGGTATTGGCGCGGATCAGCTCGGCGAACATCTGCTGCGCCGCCAGCTCGCGGCGGGTGTACTCGGCGAAGGACGCCTCATCGAAACCGGCATCCTGCAGGCGACGGACGAATTTATCCGCGCCGCCGATGGCCATGCGGGTTTGCTCGATTTGCTCGCGCACCACTTGATCGTCGATCTGCCGGCCACGTTTCTGCGACTCCTGCCACAGCAATTCTTTGTCGATCAGCATTTGCAACGCGGCCTGACGCAGTTCCTTGTAGGCCTTGGGACTGCGAATACTGGCGACCGCGCGGCCCTGGTCTTCGAGGTATTCGGCGAAAAAACGCTCGAAGCGAAACCCGGAAATCTCCTCACCATTGACTCGCGCCACGGCCGGTTCGTTATTGGCCCACGCCAACGGGAGCCAGCAAGTCATCAGCAAGATCAGCGTTGTGCGTTTCATGATCGGGCCCTCCGTTCAGGGGCTGGCAACAATCGGTTTATAAGGCGCGACCAGATAGAAACGCTGATCGGGCAAATCCACGGTGACCACGTGCGCGCCGCTCAAGCCCAGACGTCGACCGGGGCCGAAACTCAGGCGCGGGGTCAGGCCAGTGTCGAAGTCGTGCAGGCCTTCAAGCGCCGCCACCAGTTTCTCGCGGCTGGCGTCGCGGCCGGCCTGCTTCATGCCTTCGCTGAGCAGCAGCATCGAGGCGTAGGCGCCGACTTGCAGCACGGCGTGCTGGGCGCCAAGGCCCTGACCTTCGCGCAGCAGCGTCAGGGCCATGCGCCCGGTTTGGGTCCAGTCGCTGGGCACGAACGGATAGGCGAGAAACACCCGCCGGGTAAAGCCGTCGGGGACTTGCAGCAGATCGCCGGCCACCTGGCTTGAAGCAGCGAACAGGTAAGGTACTTGCCCGGCGCTTTGCAGCCTTGTCGCCAGACGACTGAAACCACCGCCATTGCCCAGATAAAACACCGAGCGCGAACCCAGCGGCAGCGTATCTGCTGCCGGGTCATAGGCTTGCAGATGGACTTTTTGCCAGCCGTGATCCTGCAAGTACTGGCCGAGGTTTTGCGCGGCCAGCGTTTGTGCAGGGTCATCGGGATAGGCGATCAGCGTCGGTCCTTGCAGCACGCGCAGGCTGGCCGTGGCGTAGTCGGCCAAGGCGATCAGTTGCTCACGCAAGCCCGGTAATGGTTCGAAAATCTGCGGACTGGCCTGCATCGCTCCGAGTAATGACAACGCGCCGATCAGCGGCACGCCGGCCTGTTCCAGGCGCGGCCCGAGTTCGTTGTCGAGGGCCGGCGCCAACGGCGCGATCAGGGCGAACACTTGTTCCTGCTCGATCAAACGCTGCAAGGCGTGCTCGGCACTGGCGCGATCCGGACCGGGATCGATCACCGTCAGACGCAGTTGACGACCATGAATGCCACCGGCCTGATTGATCCGCGCCACGCTGCCGTTGAGCACCGCCGCAACGGTCATGCCCTCCTCGGCCAGTGGTCCTTGGCTGGGCAGTAAGGTGCCCAGGTGCAGAGTCTCGGCGTCGAGGCCGGGGTCGCGTTCATCGGCCAGGCGTTTGAGGTACGCAATGAGGTTGCGCTGATCCTTCATCGACAGCACAAAGCGCGGCATGCTCGGGTCGAGGCGATTGTGGCCGGGGTCGCGGCCCTGCTCGATCACCGTCGCCAGCGTGTTTTCGGTGTACGCCGGATAGCTGCGCCCGTTGACCTGTTGCTGACCGTAGGTGCTGGTCAGTCGCGCCCAGTTCAGCGGCGGCGGACGCAAGCCGCCTTCGGGCCGACCGAGGCCATCGGCGCCGTGGCAATTGGCGCACGGCAGACTGGTCGCCGGCAGCAACACATCCGCCGCGCCGACCCGCGCCATGATCGCCTCGCCGCTGGCCGACAAGCCCTGACGGTACAGGCGTTTGCCCGCTGCCTCTTCCGGCGTCAGCGGTGCACCACTGGCGCCAAGGCTGAGGCCAGCGAGCAGGATCAGGGCGAGTACGCGGCAGCGTTTCATGGCGCGGACTCAGCGGCCAGCCACGGGCATTGTCAGCAACTGCAAGCGCTGGGCAATGGCGGCAGCCGGGGCATCGGGACGGATTTTGCTCCAGCGTTTATTGGCGACATCGCCGACGATCAATTGTGTGGAGTGTTGCTCGGGCGTCGGCACGATCTGGCCGATGCGGCTCAGCACCAGGTCCATCTGAGCCTTGTCGCCGGTAAGAAAAAGCCAATGAGGGTCATCGGAACCCTGCTTCAAGGTGTAAGCCTTGAGCACCGCTGGCGTGTCGCGCAGCGGGTCACTGGTAAGGGAAATGAAGGTGATTTCCGGCGCCTTGTCGCCCAACAGCTCGCGGACTTCCTTGAGCTTTTGCGTGATCAGCGGGCAGGCATCGTTGCAGCTGGTGAAAATCACGTTGAGCAGCACTATGCGGTTTTGCAGTGCGTCGCTGTAGAAGCGCAGGGTTTCGCCGTTCTGATCCTGCAACGGCGTGTCGGTGAACCAGGTTTTCGCGTCGTGTGTGCCTTTGGCCGGCGCGGCAGCCACAGCGGCTGGCGGCTCTGAAACGTGACCTTCGTGGGCCAGCGCGACGTTGCTGAGAATCCAGAAACACACGGTCAGGGAGATCCAGTCGAGCAGTCTCATGGCTGTTGCTCCATGGCGATGGCGGTGTGTTTGGCGTGGGTGCGCAGGCCGCTGAGTTTTTCCACTTCCTTGGCCAGCAGCGCCGGATCAGTGAAGCCGTAGTAGCGCATCCAGTGGCGGCTGTCGCCGTCGCCGACGAGGATCAGCGGCTGATGACTCTTCAGGTCGCCGCTGAAACTGCCGAGGCCCTTGAGGGTTTCATTGATCGACTGCGGCGAACCGGTCAGCCAGCTCCAGCCCGGGCCGCGCTGGAAGGTGCGCGCATAATCCTGCAGGCGTTTCGGGTCGTCGCGCTGCGGGTCGATGCTGATCGACACCAGTTGCACTTCGTTGCCGACGCGCGCGCCGAGCTGTTTCTGCACCTTGCCCATGATCGACGAGACCACCGGACAGACCGTGGTGCAACTGGTGTAGATAAAGCTCATGACGACGATTTTGCCCTGCACCAGGTCTTGTTCCAGGCGTACGGTTTTGCCGTTCTGATCGAGCAGCGGCACGTTGGCGAATTTCACTTGAGCGTGTTCTTGCGTGTTGCTGGCCGGGGCTTTGTGTCCGGCGTGTTCGTCGGCCGAATGGGCGTGGACGTGTTGAATGCCAAGGCTCAACAGGCACAGGGTCAGCAGACCACTGGATGCAAATCGGTTCATGTCGAAACTCCTCTTCAACGGGCCTGGCCGGGGGCTACCCGAACACTGGCAAAGGTCTTGTCATCGAAACCGGCACCCAGCGAGGCCGCGCGCACATGCAGGTACCAGGCGCCGCTGCGGTCGAGGGTAATTGGCGCTTCGTATACGCCGTCGGCCACTTCCAGCGCCGCCACTTCGCGGGGGTGCGAGGTGGGCGCGAGGTAGTAGCGCAATTGCACGTCTTTGACGCCGCTGCGCTGGGTTTTGTCTTTGCCCTGGACGATGCGAAAACGCACGACGTAGGGGTCGTTGAGCGCCACGGCAGTCTTGTCGAGGAGGAACTCGACTTTCGGCTGGCCGAGGTGTTTTTGCGGTTTGCCGTCAGGATCAATCTGCGCGCTGAAACAGTGAATGATGTTCGGCTGATTGAGCAGGAACGCCACGTCAAAGCGCCCCGCTGCCGGTAGTTTTACTCTGGCGCTGTAGAGGCCCGGCGAGACTTCGCGCAGGCTGCGGTCGATGACCATGGCGGCGCGGGCGATCTGGCCACGGTTGGGGTAACCGGACATCGGCGCGTTCATGCCTTCGGCGTAGAAATAGGTGGTGTTGTCGACCGGGTTGACCACGAACACCGCGTTGTCGTCGCGCGAGACCGCGAGGCTTGAGGCCAGTGGCAAATCGCCGGCCAGGCGCGGCGCTTGCGGGCCGGCTTCGAAACCCTGGCTGATCGGCTGGCGGCCCTCGCCGAGCGAGGACAGGTTGATCATGGTGACTTTCGGCGAGGCCAGTCCGCGAATGTAGGCGTAGGCCTGGGTGAACACCACTTGGTACGGCTCGGCGCTGACCTCCAGATCATGGATGGCGCTGTTCGTGGCGGCATCGATGATGCTGGCGCGGTTCTCCACGGTGTTGAGCACCACACCGAAGCGGCCGTCGGCGCTGAAGCCCATCGGGCCGATACCTTGTTGCAGTTTGAGCACCCGGCGGATGGCGTGGGTGCTGGCGTCGATAACAGTGACGGTGCCGTCCTTGCCGTCGGCGACGTAGACCGCGCCGGACAGGGCTGAATAGGCGACTGACAACGGATGCGCGCCGGTTTTGATCTGCTCGACGATGGTCAGGCTGGCAACGTCGACCACGCTGACGGTGCCGTCGTCGCGGTTGCTGACGAAGGCGAAGCGGCTGTCCTTGCTGAAGCTGATTTCGTGGTGGCCGCGACCGGTCTGCAGATGTTTGAGGGGTTTCACGCTTTGGCTGTCGATCACCGTGACGCCGGAGTCTTCGGCTTTGCTCGCGTTGTTGCCGACCCAGAGCAGGCGTTCGTCCGGTTGCAGCGCGACGCGAAACGGTTGGTTGCCGGCGCTGATCGAATCGATGACTTTGAATTGCTCGCTGTCGATGACGGCCACTTCGCCCGCCGTCGGCATCGAGACGAACACGCGTTTGTTGTCTTTGGGCGTGACCCAGTCCATCGGTGGTTGCTTGAGTTCGATGCGCGCCAGGGTGCTGGTGATGCCGCCCACTGACACCGACGGATCGACCACGGCGATGCTCGCGTCGCGGTTCATCACCAGCAGGAAATAGCTGTTGAGGTCGAGCAACGGCCGCGCGCCGATGTTGGACTTGAGGAACACGCCGACCCGGGCTTTGCAGCTCTGGTCGCGGCCCTGAGCCTGATCGGCGGCGAGGGTTTGCGGGTCGACCCAGGCACCCGGGGCCACGCCGGACAAAGGCTGACCAGAAGCGCTGTCGGTGACACGGAACTGCACATCGGCGAATTCGCCTTCGCGCAGCTTGCCGTCGGCGGCCAGTGGCTGAAGCTTGAAATCCACCGAAACGCCATCACGGCTTAGCGTCTGCCCGCTGCCGGTCTGTGCCAGCGCAATCTCACTCAGCGTCAGCACCGCCCCGGCCATGGCCAGCGTGCAAATACCGATGATGTTGATGATCCTGTTCATCCAGCACTCCCCTACACATTCAGTCCAAACGACGCGGTGCCTGTGGGAGCGAGCTTGCTCGCGAAGGCGTCTTCAACCTCACCCTTAAAAACCGAGTTGCCCCCATTCGCGAGCAAGCTCGCTCCCACAAGGGATTTGCATCCATCCCACTCCCTCACTGCCCACCGCAGTCCCTGTGGGAGCTGGCTTGCCAGCGATGGCGTCCTTTCCGTCACATCAATGGCGCCTGTGCCGCCGTCATCGCTGGCAAGCCAGCTCCCACAGGGTTTTGCATTTACAGGTCTTGCGTTTGTGCCTACTGGCTTGGCGGCGCCGGTTCCGGTTCGTTGGTCACGCGCAGCAGTCCCCATAACCCGGAGGTGTTGCCGTAGGCCGCGTAGTCACGGAACAGGTAATCCCCCGGGATCGCATTGCTACCGCCGGCGCTCGGGATCATGAAGCTGAAGTGCGCGGCCGGCAGGACGCTTTCGTGGGCGCCGATGTACATCGACATCGGGTTGTAGCCGAAGCGCACCGAGCCGACGCCCGGCGAGCCCATCGGATAACCACCGACGTCACTCTTCTCAGCCTGGAACGGATTCACCGACCAGACATGCCCGTCGAGCTGGAACGTGGTGCCGCGACTGCCACCGCTTGGCATCAGAATGTGCGTGCGGAACGGCTGCCCCGGTTTGGCGTAAAGCACCGGCGTCTGCGGATCGCCGCCGACCAGCGCATTGCTGTAGGCCATGTGCGCATTGGTCATGTCGCCATAACCCGCGCCATCGGCATGACCAAACGGTGCGTCCGGGGCGAGGCCGAAGCGATACCACAGCGGTTCGGTCTTGTAGTTGATCGCCATGCTCGAGTTGTCCTGCGGATCGGTCGGCACGCCGAAGCCTTCAGCTGCAATCCCTTCCACCGGCCGGCCATTGGCCCAACGGGTGTTCAACGCCTTGTGCCAGACCATCGCAAAATCGCGGTAGCTGGTTTGCCCTGGCGCCGTCACCGTGGCGTTGACCTTGCGCGCATCATCAACCCAGGTCGCGCCGATCGGCAGAATACTCATCGCCCCGCCAAGGCCTTTTTGCGGCTGCTTGATCACGTCCGCCGGGGTGATGTTCAAACCGCCGAACTCGACCGCCGTGGCATTGATGTTGTCGACGCTACGGCCCAGTTGCGTCACCGGTTTGCCTTCACGCTCCAGGTGCCCGGCGTAGTACTGATAGGTACGGGTCGGGTACGCGCCGCTGTTGCCAACGCGCGGTGGCACGGTCTGGATCGGGTTGGCGCCGACGTTGGCGCCGTCGGATTTGGTGATGTCATACGCCAGCAACTGTGCGTGCAGGCCGACGTGGCTGGAGGGCCGCATCAGGTTGTTGCTGAAGGTGGTCGAACCCAGACCGCTGTTGCGATCACGCTTGACCATGCCTTGCATCACTGCGGTTTGCGTCAGGTCCGGCATCACGCTCGGCAGACGGTTTTCCAGGGTGATGTTGATGCAATCCCCTGCCGCCGCACGCAGTACCAGCGGTTCAACCGGGATGCCGGGTTTCAGCTTGCCGCTGAGCGGATCCAGATCGGATTTGCGCACATACAGAATCGCAGTCGGATCATGCAAGGGCCCGCTCTGCCCGCCGATGGTGATGGTCTCGCCATCCTCCGGATCGGTCACGGTGACTTGTGGAATGCTCACCGTGCGCGAGTTCAGCACCAGGGTGCCGCCCGCCGGATTCAGCGGCCCGCCGACATGCTGGCCGAGCCCTTCGGGATCGCCGAGGGTCAGGCCCAGCGTATTGCCGAGAATGTCGTTGGCCAGCGCTGCGACCACTTCATAGTTGCGCTGCACCGTCGGACGGGTGCCGATGCCATTGGGGTTAGCGCTGATCCGTGGGCAACTGCCCTCGAACGCCACGGTGTTGCGCATGCCCGCCGGGCTCGGGTTGTTCGGGATGGCGAACAGGTCGGCGCGTTTGGCGGTGTAGTTGCGCATCACCCCCCAGATACCGCTCCAGTAGCCTTCGATCGAAGCGTCCATCGAGTACAAATAATCCCCGGTGGTCGCTGCCGAACTGGACAGCATCGACACCGGCGCAATGAAGCCCATCTGCTCGGAAATACCGATCATCTGCGACGCACGCCAGCCGGAGTTGGAGCTGTTGCCGAAACCGGAACCGCTCTGCAGCCATTTAACACCGTGCAGGGTGACGTTGTGCTCTTCCTCATGGCCGCCGGCATGCACCCGCAGCCGCACGTTGTCGCCGGTATAGGTGCGCAGCATCGGCGTGAACGGGTCACCGGGTTCGGCGCCGCCCTTGTTGATGTGCGGCGGAAACAGCGTGGTGCCGCCGGTGGGTCCGGTCGCCGAGGTGAGCAGATTCGGCGCCAGGTTCATCGCCGGGATCGCCCGGTCGGTACGGCTTTGCATGGCGAACGACAGATCGCCACCGAGGCCGTCAGCCTGCATGCCACGCTTGCCGTCCGGGCCGACCTTGTTCGGGTCGTACACGCGCAGGGCCAGCGGCTCGTTGCGATAGTTGACGACGAACATGCCCGGATCATCCACCGAGATCGCCTGCGGACATGGCCGGCTCGGGCAGCCCGGGACCTGACCGCCCTGCACTTCCAGCACACCTTCAAGCAGATTGCTGGCGTTGTTACGCACAGGCGGATTGATCGCGTAGCGGAAGCTGTCAGCGGTGGCCGGGAACGCCTGCGCATTCGGCACGCCGTTAGGGCCGGCACCGACATAGACGCCGGCTTCATAGGCGTGCTGGAAGTCGCTGTATTCGAGGAAGAACTCGCGGAAGCTGTCGTTCTTGCCGTCGCCATCGAGGTCGCCGGTATTGATCACCGCTTGCCACGACGTCGGCCCACCGTCCTGACGCGCGCCGCTGTAGAGAGGTTCGCCGGTTTCGGCGTGGAACCAGGTCGAACCGGCGGGTTCGGCCAACACAGTGGCGTACAGACCAATCTGCTGGTGCGTCGATGGGCCGAGGTGGTCGTGGGTGAAGATGGTGCCGAGACCGCGATCGACGCCTTTGGCGTTGACCACCGGGTCGACGAACCAGCGCTGCATCGCCGTGCGCGCTCCGAGCCAATCGGCGCGGCCGTACTGGCCGAAGAACGGATGGTTCCTGGCTTTCGGGCAAGTCTGGGTGCCGTCGCGCGAGTCAGTACTGGCGCACTGATTGAACTCACGGATCGCGTGAATACGTTCCTGCACGGCGCCGGGCGAGAGCACGCCGTCCTCGTAGTTCCAGCCGTTGGATGAGCCGTCCGCCGAAGTCAGATCCCACTTCGGCAGGTGGATGTGCTGTCCGATCACGTCGGTTGGCGTGCGCACCTGATAGTCGTCCATCTCGTAGGTGGCCGGCACCAGGTTGGTTTGCTGGTATTGCACGCAATCGAAAGTGTTCATGCGCATCACCAGCGGCTCTGGCGGACGCTGCTTGGTGATCACCGGCCAGGCGTCTTCCCACAGCGCGAGAATGCGCGCCTGCGGGAAGTGATAACCGACCTTGTTGTACACCGCGTCGAACTGGATGTTGGCGGCTTTGTAGATGCGTGGGCGGTCGGCGGTGAAGCTTGAAGCGCCGACAAAGGACATGCCGTCGATGCGCTCACCGCTGGCGAACTCACCGCTGCCGGCGCTGCTGGTCAGGCGTTTCTGCCGATCGTCCATGCACGGTTCGTAGTACGGCGCGCCCGCCATCGGCAAGGCGCCGTTGGTACGGAAGGCCTTGGCCACCACTTGGTTGCCCGGCAGCAAGGCGTAGCTTGGGTGATCTTTTTTCGCGTGGAAAGCCATCGCGGCCTGTTCGACTTCAGTGCCTTCTTCCGGCAGGTAAATCGGTTTGGCGCGGGTGACTTCCTTGGAGAAGTCGAGCGAAGTGGTCACGGTGTGCGCTTCGCCACCGGCCGCGACGCCATCCAGTGCGTGCCGCTGCAAACCGCCGTTCCAACCGCCGGACTGCGCCGGGTCGAGGTTGGCCCACAGCGCTTTGCCGCTGGCCTTGAGCGATTGCGCGGTGGCGGCGTCGAGCATGTCCAGTGGCGGCGTTGGCGGACGTTGGCCGACCGAACTTTCCATGCCGCCGATCCAGAACGGATAGCCAGGATTTTTCAGGCTGCCGTCGGCATTGCGATTGGCTTCACTGCGATCAACCAGCGCCAGTGAGCCGATGGCTTGACCACCGGCGTTGCCGCCATGGTGTTCACCGTCGTCATCGCCCTCTTCTTCATCCTCGTCGTCATCATTGCCGGCGATCAAGGTTTCACCGATTTTCGGCACGACCACGACTTTGCCCGGCATCGGCGCCATGGCTTTGCCGGGCAGCGGCACGATGGCCGGAATTGGTGTACCGGCAACGATTTCGCCATCGGGCAAGGCGCGTGCGCCGGCCGCCGGTTTACCGCTGCGCAAGGCAAACGGTTCACTGTGGTAGCCGTCGGCGCCCTGCTGCGAAACATCGAGTCGAGTGCCTTCTTCGAACACATCATGCACCCGCCACATGGCCCACATGCCCTGGGCAAAGTGCGGATAGAAATGGCAGTGATAGATCGCATCGCCGGCCACGCGGTTGCGGTTGCCCGACCCGCCGTTGGCGATTTCATAGGTGTAACCGGCGCCCGGGCCAATGCCTTGGGCGTCGACGTAATCGGAGTTGTCGTCGTTGGGGTTGAACAGCCACTGATGGCCGTGCAGGTGGAAGATGTGCTGCTCGTGGCCATTGTGGGTGTTGCGGAATTTGACGAAGTCACCGATGTAGCTGTGGTTGACGTTCGACGGCTCCGACGGATACAGCGCCATGGTGGCTTTCACGCCGATCTGATCGGCGCGCGGTGTCTGGCCCGGGGCGATGTTCTCAAGCCCGGTGTTGGCCGGCACATCCACCAGCATCGCCACATCGCCGACGGTGTGCGAACTGAGGAAGAATTCTTCGTAGGCGCATGACAGGCAGTCGTGCATCGGCCCCACGCCCAAGCGGTTGGCGACCACTTCGGCGCCCATGCCGCCGGAGCCGTAGTTGATCATGAACGAGTCGCGGGTCGGCTCCAGCACATGGGCCATCACCGGATCAGCCCAGAACGCAGGGAACGCTTGGGTGGCTGCAGTTTCGTCCTGAAATTGCGAAGCGAAATCGCGGAACGCTTCGAGGCGGTTGGGGATCGCCGGGTTACGTTTGCCGACCGATTCCAGCGGATAAGTGCTGGGCGGGAAACTGCCGTCGGCGTTGCTGCCCATGACAATCGCATCGCTTTCGCTGGAAATGATTTCATTGCCGTCGACCATGCCGATGATCGGCGTGCCGGCCTTGCCTTCACGCAACCACGGTTCACGCTGTGGGTAGCGCGCCTGGTAGTCGACGATCGGTTGGCCGGTGGGTGCGCGGCCAGTCGTGGCCAGGCGCATTTCTTCTTCGGTGAGGGTATTGCGATAAGTGCGACCGCCCTTGGGCAGCACGACGACCTGGCCGAACAGACCATTGGCAACGTTGCCGGCCGCGCCCTCGCCGCCAAACGTCGCGCCACGGCTGCTGACGGCAAACGCGCCCTCGCGTTCGGCGTACAGCGTGTAGGAACGGCTCGCCCCCGGTGGCACCAGACTGTTGGCGTTACGTCCGGTGAATGAAGAGATGTCATCAATGCTGTTCACTGCTTGCAGGCCGTTGACCTGGAAACCGACGTGACGATCAGCCACTTGCTCATCGACTTTGAAGTCTTCGGCGCCGTTGGCGTTTTCCGCGCCCTCTTCTTCGCCCTCGTTTTCAAAATGCTTGTTCGGGTTGGCCTGATAGTCGAGCAGGTTTTGCAGATTGATCGTCAGGCAATCACCCGCCGCCACCCGCAACACTAATGGCCGAGGACGCTTGTCCGGGCGCAACGAGACTCTGCCCGGCACCGCGGCGCCACCGTAAGCCAGCGACTGCTCATGTTCATCAACGACATCGCGGCGCAAGGCGAACATCATGCCGTTGATGTTCTGCGCACCGAGGCGGTTGAACATCAACGGTTGATCGAAGGCGACGACGTTGGCCACCAGGTTGCGCTCGCAACGCACGGCCGCGCCGGCCAGCTCGACGCTGAGCATCGAGGCCAGAATCACTAGCCAGTTCAACAGAGACGGAGCGTGATGAATGCCAACCATGATCAGTAACCTCGTAGTGGGTGCTCTTGGGAACACTTCTCGACAAATGCCTCGGAGCAATCCGCGTGCCACAAAAAATTGCATTAGCGTTCAATCAGTTACCGCGACCACTTGAGAACCCGGGGGATATTCCCCACCCTTTTTCCCCACTTTTCGGGGCTATCCGGTTTGCCCCGAAAGTGGGGAAACCGGGTTGGGGGTTCACAACGGCGCATCCATCGCCAGGCCCTGAAGACGCCGGTACTGACGCAACACGTTCGGCACGTAACGCTGGGTTTCGGCGAACGGCGGAATCACCCGGCCACGGCTGAGCACCGCGTCGGGGCCGGCGTTGTAGGCCGCCACGGCAAGGGCGATGTCGTTGTCGAACAGGGTCATCAGGCGCTTGAGGTATTTCGCTCCGCCCTGGATGTTGGCCTTGGGGTCGTAGACGTCGGTCACGCCCAGTTCGCGCGCGGTGTCGGGCATCAATTGCATGAGTCCACCGGCGCCTTTGGCTGAGGTGGCGCCCGGGTTGTAATGGGATTCGGCGTTGATCACCGCGTGCAGCAGCGCTTCAGGTAATTGATTGACTTTGGCTGCCGCTGAGACCAGCTCCGCGTAGGGCTGATTGGCGATCATTTGTGGCTGTTGATCGAGGCTGGCCACAGGCATTTCAGCCTCGTGGATCACCCGTTCGTAAGTGCGTCCGGGCCGGTGAACGTTGGACAGTACATAGCTGCCCTTGGCGTCCACCGAGATGAACACATCGGCCTGCGCGGCGCCGCTGAGCAGCACACAACCGAGCAATCCGCTGGCGATAATTTTCATGTCGGGCCTCCCCGGATCGACCCCGATAAATTGGGGGAAATGCCCCAATGGCCGATCACGTTTGAGCCATACGCAAGCACTGTGCCGACTCTTGAAAGGCCCGTATTTCAAGGGTTTCAACGCATAAGCGGGTTTTCAGTGGGGGCTGAGCATGGCATTTGCATAAGCCCTTCAGGCGACACGGCTGCCACTCACGGGAGGTCATCATGAAGCTGCAATTTCGTCCGCGTGGCCAACGCGGTTTTACCCTGCTCGAATTGCTCGTGGTGCTGGTGGTGCTTGGCCTGTTGGCCGGCATCGTCGCGCCGAAATACTTCGCCCAACTCGGTCGCTCGGAAGTGAAAGTGGCCAAGGCGCAGATCGAAGGACTGAGCAAAGCACTGGACATCTATCGACTGGAAGTCGGCCACTACCCGTCCACCGAACAGGGCTTGCAAGCCTTGGTCACCGCACCGAGCGACGAGGCGAAATGGACCGGCCCGTACCTGCAGAAAAAGCTGCCACAGGATCCTTGGGGGCGTAATTACGCTTACCGTTATCCCGGCGAAAACAGCGAGTACGACTTGCTGTCGATGGGCAAGGACGGCCAGCCCGGCGGCGAAGGCGAAAACGCTGAAGTGACCAACTGGCAGTGAGCGGAGCGCGGCCCATGCGATTTCATTTGAAAGCGGTCGGCAAGGCGGGCGTGGTGTCGTTGAGCGTCGAAGCGGCTGGCGACAGCGAGGCACGACGGATCGCCGAGGATCAGGGCTTGCGTGTGCTCAGCTCGCATGCCGACAAGCATTGGCGCTCACTGAAACTGCGCCAGCGCGAAACCTTCAACCTGGTGTTGTTCAGCCAGGAACTGACCACGCTGCTCAATGCCGGCCTACCGTTGATCGATGCGCTGGAAAGCCTCGCCGAAAAAGAATCCGCCCCCGCTGCCCGCAAAACCTTGAGTGAGCTGGTGCGCCTGCTTTATGAGGGCAAATCCTTCTCGCAGGCGTTGGGCCAGTTGTCGGCGGTGTTCCCGCCGCTGTACGTGGCGCTGGTACAGTCCAGCGAGAAGACCGGCGCGGTCGGCGACGCATTGGGCCGCTACGTCAGCTATCGCCAGCGCATGGACGAGGTGCGGCAGAAGATCATCAGCGCCTCGATCTATCCAATGTTGTTGCTGATCGTTGGCGGTGGCGTGGTGCTGTTCCTGATGGGCTATGTGGTGCCGCGCTTCAGTCTGGTGTTTGAAGGCTTGGGCGATAACCTGCCGTGGCTGTCGCAGGTTTTGATGAACAGCGGGATGTTTCTACATGCGCATCAGGCGGAATTTTTTGGCGCGCTGGCCGCGATTGTCATCGCCCTCGCCGTGCTGCAAAAACAACCGGCGTTTCGCCGAGGGCTGGATCGGCTGGTGGAGAAACTGCCGGCGGTGCATCAACGGATTTTCATGTATGAACTGGCGCGGTTTTATCGCTCGCTGGGGATTCTGCTGCAAGGTGGGATTCCGCTGGTGACCGCCATGGCCATGGTCCGAGGTTTGCTCACTGTGGCTTCGCGGACGCGACTGGATCAGGCCTGCGAGCGGGTGCGCGAGGGGCAGTCGCTGTCTACCGCGCTGGAGCTCAATCACCTGGTGACGCCGGTGTCGCTACGACTGCTCCGGGCCGGCGAACAGTCCGGCAACCTCGGGCAAATGATGGAACGCAGCGCCGACTTCTACGACGAGGAAATCAGTCGCTGGCTGGAGTGGTTCGTGAAGTTGTTCGAACCGCTGCTGATGACCTTCATCGGCTTGCTGATCGGGGTCATCGTGATCCTGATGTACATCCCGATTTTCGAACTGGCTTCGAGTATTCACTGACCCCCGGGAACGGGCCGAATCCCTGCAACAACGCACTCTCACGTTCCCAACAAGACCACAAAGACGGAGAACGATATGCACATTAAAAAGCTCGTGCTCGCAATGGCCATCGGCGCAGTTCTGTCGGCGTCTACGGTACTCATTCCCGATAGCTTGTCCGGGGTGTCCAGTGCTTATGCCAAGGATGGTGGGAGTGGTGGTGGAGGCAGTGGTAGCGGAGGGGGCGGTGGCGGAGGTGGAGGAAGTGGCGGCGGCGGCGGTCACGGTGGCAGCGGTGGTGGCAGCGGTGGAAATGGTGGGGGCGGAAGTGGCGGCGGAGGCAGTCACGGCGGTGGCGGCAACAGTGGCAGTGGTGGTGGCGGTGGCAACAGTGGCCATAGCGGCAGCGACCACGGCTCGGGGCACTCGGGCGACAACGCCTCATCCGGCCGCAACGGCACCCATGCTGAAGCGGGAGATGACCATGGCGTTCATCGTGCCGGTGAAGTCGGTGATGATCGTGGCGTCCATGCTGCGGCTGAGGCCGGCGATGATCGCGGCGTGCATGTCGGCGGCGAGCCGGGCGATGACAAGCGCGCCAACTGATCAATCCTGAAAACACCGCAACTCTTGTGGGAGCTGGCTTGCCAGCGATGAGGCCGGGTCAGGCAAAATTGTATTGCCTGCCACACCGCCATCGCTGGCAAGCCAGCTCCCACAATGTTCTGCAGTGTGCACAAATTCCGCAGCCGCCTACGATCTCCTACAGTTTTGATCCGCGTAAGGCTCAGAGGGCGACGTTGTTCTGGTTCAGGCGTTCACGCAAAAACTCAACCAGCGCCTGCACCGGCCTTGAAGCCTGACGATGCTGCGGATACACCGCCGACAACGTCAGCGGCTCCGGACGCAAATTATCCAGCACCGGCACCAGCCGCCCATCCTTCAGCGCCGCGCCAACAATGAACGTCGGCAGATAAGTAATGCCCATCCCCTGCACCGCCGCGTCCCTGAGCAATTCGCCGTTGTTCACGCGCATACGCCCCGTGACATTGACCAACACTGGCTTGCCCTGCCCCGCGTTGAAGCGCCACTGCACCGAGCGCCCGTGGCCGTAAGGCAGACAGTCATGGCTGTGCAGGTCTTCCGGTTCAAGAGGCGTACCCCGTTCAGCCAGATACGCCGGGCTGGCGCAGTACACCCGTTCGATCGACGCGATACGCCGGGCAATCAGGGTCGAATCTTCCAGCACGCCAATGCGCAGCGCCAGATCGTAGCCCTCACCGAGCAAATCCACCGGCCGATCACTCAGATCGACCTCCACAGTGACCTCCCGATAGCGCTGCAAGAACATCGGCAGCAGACAGCCCAGATGCGCCACGGCAAACGACAGCGGCGCACTCAATCGAATCGTCCCGCGCGGTTCGGCGGTTTGCCCGGCGATGCCCTGCTCCACTTGCTCGACTTCACCGAGCAGGCGCAATGCCGATTCGTAATAACTCTGCCCCAGCGGCGTCACGTCGAGGCGCCGCGTCGAGCGGTTCAATAACCGCACGCCGAGGCGCTCTTCCAGTTGCATCAAGCGCCGGCTGACGAACTGCTTGGACAGGCCCAACTGATCGGCCGCTGCGGTGAAGCTGCCGGAGTCCATGACCTGGCAAAAAATACGCATGTCTTCGAACGGGTTCATTGTCACTCTCTGGTGGACAGTTAAACGCTTTATAGCCGCTTTTTCACTTTCGAGCAGCTCATTAATCTGTGCTCACGGTTTGAACACAACCCTGAACAGGTAGGAGCTGCCGAAGGCTGCGATCTTTTGATCTTGATCTGCGATGACATCGCGTGAAGGCAAAAACAGGATCAAAAGATCGCAGCCTGCGGCAGCTCCTACACAACTGCATACCAACTAAAAAATGGAATTGAACATGAACATCAAGAAAACCCTCGCCGCTTCCCTCCTCGCCCTGTCCATCGGCAATGCTTTCGCCGCTGAAAGCAGCGGTGTCGAACACAACACCCAAGCCTTCCTCAACGCCCTCGCCGCTGGCGGTGGCAAACCCCTTGAACAACTGAGCCCGAAAGACGCCCGTGCAGTACTGACCGGCGCGCAGGCTTCGGTGAAAGTGGACCTGTCCGGTGTTGAAGTCAGCGACAAGGCGATCAAGGTCGATGGCCAGACGATCAACCTGAAAGTGGTGCGTCCGGCCAAGGTCAAAGGCGAGTTGCCGGTGTTCATGTTCTTCCACGGTGGCGGCTGGGTGCTCGGTGATTACCCGACGCACCAACGCCTGATTCGCGACTTGGTGGTGGGTTCCGGCGCGGTTGCGGTGTACGTCGATTACACGCCGTCGCCGGAAGCGCAGTACCCGACCGCAATCAACCAGGCCTACGCCGCGACGAAATGGGTGGCCGAGCACGGCAAGGACATCGGTGTCGATGGCAAGCGCCTGGCCGTGGCCGGCAACAGCGTCGGCGGCAACATGGCGGCGGTCGTGGCGCTGATGGCCAAGGAACAGAAAGCCCCGGCGCTGCGTTTCCAGCTGCTGATGTGGCCGGTGACCAACGCGCAATTCGACGACGGTTCGTACCAGCAATTTGCCGAGGGCCACTTCCTCACCAAAGGCATGATGCAGTGGTTCTGGGACAACTACACCACCAACCCGGCCGAGCGTGCGCAGATCCACGCCTCGCCGCTGAATGCCAGCGCCGAACAGCTCAAAGGCCTGCCCGCCGCACTGGTGCAGACCGCCGAATTCGACGTGCTGCGTGACGAAGGCGAAGGTTATGCGCGGCACCTCGATGCGGCCGGCGTAGCGGTGACCTCGGTGCGTTACAACGGGATGATTCATGACTTTGGCCTGCTCAATCCGCTGAGTCAGATTCCTGAGGTGAAAGCGGCGGTGCGTCAGGCGGCGGCCGAGTTGAAAACCCACTTGCAGCCTTAACGGCAAAAGATCGCAGCCTGCGGCAGCGCCTACTTTGGAATGCATTTTCTGTAGGAGCTGCCGCAGGCTGCGATCTTTTTATTGGCAGACACTGCGGAGCCAAGGTCATGACATTTTTTTACACCCACCTGCTGTCTTTCAGCGCCGCCCTGCTGCTGCTCGACGCTGTGCTCTGGCACTTCTCGCCCTTCACCCATCGCGCCCCGAGAGTGGGTGTGCGGCTGGTGCTGTTTCTGGCGTTCACGGCACTGGTAATCAACGCGGGTGTCAGTCCGTTGCAAGCGCCATTGTTCGCCGATGACCGCGTGGCGCAACTGGGTGCGACGGCGCTGGGGATTCTCTGGTGGCTGTACGCCGCGCGGGTGCTGACCGAAGTGATTGGCCTGGCGCTGATGCGCCGCATCGGCCACAGCGGTCGGTTGCTGCAAGACGTGATCGGCGCCCTGGTCTTTCTGGTCGCCACCGTCGCCGCGGCTGGTTACGTGCTGGAACTGCCGGTGAAAGGCTTGCTGGCGACCTCCGGCGTGGTGGCGATCGTTGTCGGCCTGGCGCTGCAAAGCACCTTGGCCGATGTGTTTTCCGGGATCGTGCTCAACACCACCAAGCCGTATCAGGTGGATGATTTCGTGGTGATCGACGGCGTCGAAGGCAAGGTCTTCGACATCGACTGGCGCGCCACGCACCTGCTGACCAGCGCCGGGACCATGGCGGTGGTGCCGAACTCGGTGGCGGCTAAAGCGAAAATCGTCAACCTCAGTCGCCCGAGCAACATGCACGGTGTGTCGATCAGCATTCAGGTGCCCAATCATATTCGCCCACGCAGGGTGCTCGATGCACTGGATCGTACGCTGCAAGGCAGCAGCTCGCTGTTGCTGAGTCCGGCGCCGAAAGCCGTGCTGAAAGAGGCCGGCGAAACCATGTCGGAGTATGTCGCCAGCGGCTTCATCGCCGAGCTGGGCAAGAAAAGCGAGGTGCGCAATCAACTGTTCGACCTCGCTCACCGGCATCTCGAAGCAGCGGGTATTTCGCGGCACCCGGATGGCGTGATCGAACCGTCGACCCGCGCTCGCGCGTTGCTCGATGAGGTGAAGATCTTCCGCTCGCTGAGCAGTGAGGAACGTGATCGCCTCGGCGAGTCGATGGTTGCGCAGCAGTATGCGGCGGGCCAGGTGGTGCTGGATCTGGACGAAGTGCCGGACAGTCTGTTTGTGATCGCCACAGGCGTGGTCAGTGCGACCGTGCCGGACGGTAACGGACAGGTCGAGGCCGGGCGAATGGGGCCGAGCGAGGTCATGGGAGAACAAAGTATTCTGGCGGATACGCCGTCGCAAGCGACGTTCACAGCATTGACGTCGAGCATCATTTATCGTCTCGACAAGAATCTGACCCGCGAGTGCATGGAGCAACGTACGGAGGTTGGCCGGGCGTTGAATAAGTTGCAGGCGGTGCGTCAGCAGAACAGTCGCCTCGCGTTGATGGCCAAACCGGTGGCGGTGAGGAAAGGTGGGTTTTTGGGATGGTTGCAGAAGCGTTGATGCGCAAGAATCAAGATCAAAAGACTACCCCCTCACCCCAGCCCTCTCCCCCAGGGGGGCGAGGGGGAAAGGGAGCCGATCTCCGGGGTTTTCAAGACCTGAGTTCGGCTCGGTATTACAGGTCGGCGTACCTCGAAAAAGCCCCTCGGTCAGTCCCCTCTCCCTCCGGGAGAGGGCTAGGGTGAGGGGCTTTTCAGGATCGGCCGATTACTTGGCAGTGAACTTGGTATAGCTGTTAATCAGGTTGCGGTAGTTAGGCAGACGCTCCGACAACAGGTGCGCCAGGCCTTCCATGTCGTTGCGCCAGTCGCCCTGCAGCTCGCACGCCACCGAGAACCAGTTCAGCAGGTGAGCACCCGCCGCCGACATCCGCGCCCACGCCGCTTGTTGCACGGTGGTGTTAAAGGTGCCGGACGAGTCAGTCACCACAAACACTTCGTAACCTTCAGCGATGGCCGACAAGGTCGGGAACGCTACGCAAACGTCCGTCACCACACCGGCGATGATCAGTTGCTTGCGACCGGTCGCCTTGATCGCTTTGACGAAGTCTTCGTTGTCCCAGGCATTGATCTGGCCTGGACGCTGAATGAACGGCGCATCCGGAAACTGCTCGCGCAATTCAGGCACGATCGGGCCGTTGGGACCTGCGTCGAAACTGGTGGTCAGGATGGTCGGCAGCTTGAAGAACTTGGCGATATCGCCCAGCGCCAGCACGTTGTTCTTGAATTCGTTCGGAGTGAAGTCCTGGACCAGCGAGATCAGACCGGTCTGGTGATCGACCAGCAGTACAACCGCATCATCTTTGTTCAGACGTGTGTAAGGAACGCTCATGGGAAAACTCCTGATGGACGGATGGATGAAGCGTTGAGCGCCGACCGGATGGCCGGCGCTTCAGGGGAAATCAGAAAGCGAAGCAGGAGCAGCCGAACGCGCCCCAGAAACCGGCGAAGTCGCTGACCGGTGCGTTCGACATCCGTGCCTTTTCATGGCTGTGGGTGTGCACCGCGCATGGGCCGCTGCATTGGTGCACCTGCGCCTGCAATGGCGAATTCGGCCGCCAGTGGCCCGGGACTTTGACCACCGGCGACCAGTCCGGCAGCACCGGAATCGAACGCGGGCCGAGGTCTTCGAAGTCGCCAGCGGCGTAAACGATCTTGCCGCCAACCACGGTCATCACCGATTCGATCCACTTGATCGCTTCTTCTTCGACATGGAAGAAGTCCGCGCTCAGCGCCGCCAGATCCGCCAATTGGCCGACCTTGATCTGGCCTTTCTTGCCCTGCTCCGAGGAGAACCAGGCACTGCCGTGGGTGAACAGTTCCAGCGCGGTGGTGCGCGGCAGACCTTCTTCGTACAAGGCCAGACCACCAACGGTGCGACCGCTGACCATCCAGTACAGCGAAGTCCATGGGTTGTAGCTGGACACCCGCGTCGCATCAGTGCCGGCGCCGACCGGCACACCTTCGGCGAGCATGCGTTTGATCGGCGGGGTCGCCTCGGCGGCTTGCTTGCCGTAGCGGTCGACGAAGTACTCACCCTGGAAGGCCATGCGATCCTGAATCGCAATGCCGCCGCCCAGCGCTTTCACCCGTTCGATGTTCTGCGGGGTGATGGTTTCAGCGTGGTCGAAGAACCACGGCAGACCGTTGAACGGAATGTCGCGATTGACCTTCTCGAACACATCGAGCATGCGGCTGATCGATTCGTTGTAAGTCGCGTGCAAACGGAACGGCCAGCGCTGCTCGACCAGGTGGCGCACCACCGGCTCCAGTTCTTGCTCCATGGTTTGCGGCAGGTCCGGGCGCGGCTCGAGGAAGTCTTCGAAATCCGCTGCGGAGAACACCAGCATCTCGCCGGCGCCGTTGTGGCGCAGGTAGTCGTCGCCCTGATGCAACGTGACGCTGCCGGTCCAGTTCTGGAAATCGCTCAGCTCTTCTTTGGGTTTCTGGGTGAACAGGTTGTAGGCGATGCGCACGGTCAACTGGTCGTCTTTGGCCAGTTGCTCGATCACTTGGTAATCGTCCGGGTAGTTCTGGAAACCACCGCCGGCATCGATCGCGCTGGTCAGGCCGAGGCGATTGAGTTCGCGCATGAACTGGCGGGTCGAGTTGACCTGATATTCCAGCGGCAGCTTCGGCCCCTTGGCCAGCGTCGAGTAGAGAATCATCGCGTTTGGCCGCGCGACCAGCATGCCGGTCGGGTTGCCGTTGCTGTCGCGGACGATCTCGCCACCCGGCGGGTTCGGCGTGTCGCGGGTGTAACCGGCGACGCGCAGCGCGGCGCGGTTGAGCAGCGCTCGGTCATACAGGTGCAGGATGAACACCGGGGTGTCCGGCGCGGCCTGGTTGATTTCTTCAAGGGTCGGCATGCGCTTTTCGGCGAACTGGAATTCGTTCCAGCCACCAACCACGCGCACCCATTGCGGGGTTGGCGTGCGGTCAGCCTGATCCTTGAGCATGCGCAGCGCATCGGCGAGCGACGGCACGCCTTCCCAACGCAGTTCGAGGTTGTAGTTCAAACCGCCACGGATCAGGTGCAAGTGCGAGTCGTTGAGGCCAGGGATCACACAGCGGCCGTGCATATCGACCACTTGCGTGTTCGGCCCGCGCAGGGCCATCGCTTGATTGTCGTTGCCGACAACCACGAAACGGCCGTCGGTGATGGCCACGGCACTGGCCAGCGGTTTGGTGCGGTCTACGGTATGAAACTGGCCATTGAATAAAATCAGATCGGCGCTCATCGCAGTTCCTCAAGCAAAGTGAAAAGAAGCGAACCCCGCGCGCTCAGCGTGGCGAGGTTTCTTGGGAATCGAGGTGTTCATGGGCCTGGCTGGCTTCGAGCCACGGCGTAAACAAACGGGTGACCGGCGGCATCACCACGTACACCACCGACAGGACGATGGTCAGGGTGATCAGGAACGTGGCGACCACGTAGTTGGAAAGAATCGGATGCAACGCCAGCAGCGGTCCCCAGATCAACGGCACCAGCAAGGTGTGCGGCAGAATCACCAGCAGCGTGACCACGGCTTGCTTCCAGCGCGGCGGCGGCGAAGCGGCATCGGCCAGTGGTGTGAACCAGAATTCATTGATCGGCGCGACTTCGGTCTGGTCGCCATCAGCCAGCATTGGCGCGGCTTCGGCGACCAGCGCCTGACGCTGCGGCGACTCCAGCCAGCCTTGCATCGATTCGGTGGAGCTGAAGCGCAGTACGCAGGTGTAGAAATCGAGACGGCCGCGCTTGCCGCGCACCACGTCCACACCCAGATGCCCTTCCCGCTGCCCTGCCACGTGAACGATATTGCGCAGCCAGGCTTCATACGCCGACTCGAAACCGGCCTTGACCCGGTGTTTGATGATCAACGTGACCGTCTCGTCGGCCCCCGGTGCTTGTGGGTTGAGGACTTCAGGCATAACGCAGCACTCCGGGTAAACGAACAGGAATCACCAGCCGTCCCGGCCCGGCGATCAACACAGTGGTAAACAGGATCAACAGCAACCAGCCGAACTGCCCTTCGGCCACACTCCATTGCGGATGCACGACCAACAGCGCCACCAGCAGCACAAAGAGAATAGGCACGCAGGCCAATCGCGCCAGTAACCCGGCGACGATCAGTAACGGACAGAGGACTTCGGCGAAGATCGCCAGAATCAAGGTGAGGTGAGAACCAAGGTGGAATGGGTCTTCGATCAGTTGCAGTTGCGCGGTGAAGTCGAGCAGCTTGGGCAAGCCGTGAACCCACAGCAGGAACAATCCGCCGCTCACCCGCAGGAACAGCAAACCGATGTCGCGTGCCCGTTCATCTGTTGAGGCATTCATGACCCGACCCTTGAAATGTCATTGACTGGAATCATGCCAATGATGGTCGGGAGGAAATTGGATGGGTGTGCTCAGTTCTTGCGATCAACCAGGTTACCGGAACGCCGAAGAACTCTGTGGGAGCTGGCTTGCCAGCGATAGCGGAGTGTCAGGCGCCGTCGCTGTTGGCTGAGCTGACGCCATCGCTGGCAAGCCAGCTCCCACAGGGTTTCTGAACGTCCACAAGTTCTGTGTGGGAACGATCAGTGGTCCCGGTTAGCCTGGCACTTCGAGGTTATCCAGTACCCGATTCACCGCCAGCTCGCCGAGCATGATCAACTGCGCAATCCCCAACAGCGCCCTGCGCTGCGGTGCGGGCAACAGATGGGCGACGTCCTGTGCAATGGTCTTGGCCGAGGCGAGTGTTTCGCTGGCATCGGTCAGCAGTTCTTCGTTTTTGGTGTCGGCAGTTACCGCGTACATGCCACGGGTTCTGCGTGGGGGTGGCGTGGAGCCGGGTGGAAGGAGGTAATGGTCGAGGGCGCGGTCGGCGGCTTCGTGGAGTTTTCTGGAATCGATGGATTCGTAGGGGGATGTGGGGTCGATGTCTGGTGGGTTGGGTGTGACTTTGAACATGGTGAATCTCCTTTTTAGAGCCGGGATCACCACGTCCTGTCGCCAAACAGGATGGGTGGCGACCGTATGCAGGTTAGCGAACCGGTAAAAAGGCAACCCGGTAGACCCGAAGGTCTCCCGCATACAGCCGCCATAGCGAAGTGCAGACGATAGCCTGCAACGAAGCATGGAGCGCTGATGCACTTTTTTTTGGTCCGAGTCGCTAAACCCGATCGCTGAGTTTTCAGCGACCACCAAACGATAGAGACCCGACCACAAGCGCACAAGCCGGCGGATTCTGGCGTAGCTGTAGGCAAAGGCGCAAGGTTGCGTAGCCTGAAAGAGTGTCTGAGGGTGTTGCTTAAACGGCGGTGTTTAAACCACCGAAAATCTATGGATCACACCGAGCCAATGTGGGAGCGAGCCTGCTCGCGAAGGCGTCGGGTCAGTCGCTAAATGCTTTGAATGACACAGCGCTTTCGCGAGCAGGCTCGCTCCCACAGGGGTTTCGCGTGCTTGCTGGCATTTTGTCAGGGATTCAAATCGCTGGGATATCCAGCGGCGCCGCCATGAACTGGCTGATCCGCGAACGCAGCCATTTCTCCGCCGGGTCGTTGTCATGCACCCCGCTCCAGGCCATCGACAATTGCGCCGCATCGATCGGAAACGGTGGATCTTCGGCGCGCAACGCACACCCTTCAACCAGCGCGCAGGCCGCGTAATCCGGCACGGTGGCGATCATCTCGGTGCCGGCGAGCAAGGCGCGCAGACCGCTGAATTGCGGCACGCCCAACACGACGCGGCGACTGCGTCCGACCTTGGCCAGGTCCATGTCGATGTTGCCGCTCAAGTCGCCGGAGAACGACACCATCGCATGCGGGCGCTCGCAGTATTCGTCGAGGGTCAGCGGCCCCGGTCGGTCATCACCACGCAGGACTTTGCAGGGAATGTCGCGCAGTTTTTTGCGCTTGGCGTTGGCCGGCAATTCAGTGGTGTAACTGACGCCGACGGAGATTTCCCCAGAGGCCAACAGTGCCGGCATCAACAAGTAATTGGCGCGGCGCACGACCACGACAATCCCCGGTGCTTCTTGCTGAAGCTGACGCAACAACGGCGGAAACAAGCCAAACTCGGCGTCGTCTGAGAGGCCGATACGAAACACATCGCAACTGCTCGCCGGTTCGAACTCCTTGGCCCGGCTGACCGCGCCAGAGATGACGTCCATCGCCGGTTGCAACTCCTTGAGAATCGCCAGCGCCCGCGCGGTCGGCTCCATGCCGCGACCGTTGCGCAACAACAACGGATCATCGAACAGATCACGCAAACGCCCCAACGCAGCGCTGACGGCCGGTTGCCCCATGAACAGTTTTTCGGCGACGCGGGTCAGGTTCTTTTCGAACATCAGCGCTTCGAAAATCACCAGCAGGTTCATGTCGACGCGACGCAGATCGTTACGGTTCATGGGCATGTTTTCCTTTTCGGTGTCGGCCGCTTTTGCGGGTGGGCGCTGCGCACTTTACTCGATTAACGGCACCTTGGCCGCGCGCTTGTAAGGACCGTATTCCACTGGCACCCACTGAAAATGTTTGCCCTGCGCGGTGATATGACCGATGCCCGGGAACGGCAGGTGCGCCGCCGTCACCCACGTCTTGCTGACCACCGCCGCACTGAAGACCGCCTGACGCGCGTTGATCGCTTGCGCACTGTTGACGTCAAAGCCGATAGACACTTCCGGATGCTCGAACTGCACAGCCAGGTTATGCACCAGATCCCCCATGAAAACGATGCTCTGATTCTGCGAGGTGAAACGGTAGGTGGTGCTGCCCGGCGTATGTCCGGCCTCCAGTGTCGCTTCGACTAATCCCGGCAACGGCGACTGGCCAGCGGCGAATGTCTTGAAACGCCCGGCGGCGACGTAGGGTGCTGTGGAGTCCTGAGCAATCTTGAAAAACTCTCTGGCGCCGGCCGGAGCTTTGGCCAGCGCCGTTGGATCAAGCCAGTAATCCGCTTCAGCCTTGGCGGCATACACTGTGGCATGCGTGAACAACGCTTGTTTCTGTGCATCGACCAGACCACAGACATGATCAAGGTGCAGGTGCGTCAGCAAGATCGTATCAACCTGCTCTGGCTGGTAGCCGGCGGCCTGCATGTTCGCCAGGAGCTGCCCGGCGGTAGCGCCAATGCATTGCCCGGCGCCGCTGTCGACCAGAATCAGTTGCTTGCCGGTATTGACCAGAAAGGCATTGAACGCCGTCTGGACACCCGGGGTTTCAATCGAACGGCGTGCCAGCAGCGCGCGGATCTGACTCTGACTCATGCCCTGCAACAACTTCGGCGACAGGTCGTTGTACCCATCGAACAACGCGGTGACCTCGTAATCCCCCACGGCCAGGCGGAAATAGCCCGGTGCCTGCGTGCCTAACTGTGGCGCTTGCGCCATTGCACTGGAAATCACCAGCGCGCACGTCAACATCATCGCTGCATTAAGGATGCCTTTCATTTGATTCCCCTTGGACCTGCCGATTGCAGCGCCCCATCGGTTCGCCACGCTTGCAGTCATCGTGCCGCAAACAGCGGGGCGCAGACTTGCAGGGATGTGCTGAGTTCAGGTCAATGCGCTGGAATTAACAACGATTAACTCGTCAGCCCCCCGCCCTCGCCCAACAATGAATACCACTGCGCAGCGTTGTTTTTTGACCTGAGGGGATGCGCCGACCGTGCATTCCCCATCGACACGGACCTTGGCCATGGCTCACTCACAGCACACCGTCGCCCTCGCCCCTGCCAGCGAACCGCGCAAGACCGGGATCGGTGGGCTAAGCCCACAGCGCGAACGACAGGTCAAACAACTGATCCTCGAACGCCTGGGCGAAAGCCTCGAAGTCACCGAGCTGGCCCGCGCCTGTTCGCTGTCACGCAGCCATTTTTCCCGCGCCTTCAAGTGCAGCACCGGGGTGTCGCCGCAGGACTGGATTCGCACCCAGCGCATCGCGCGTGCCAAGCTGCTGATTCAGCACACGGACCTGAGCCTGACGCAAATCAGCCTGGAGTGCGGGTTCTGCGATCAGGCGCATTTCTGCCATATGTTCACCCGCAGCGAAGGCATCAATCCGTTTGCCTGGCGCTGCCAGATCATGCGTGAACCGAAAGCTCACCGTTTACAACCTGCCGTGTTTTGAGCCCGGCAACCGTTGCACTGACGCTCAAACCTGAGGATTATGCCGGAACACCCCGGATTAGAAGGCCTGCGCATGCGCGCGGCACTACTCCGCTCTGTCCGCCGCAGCACCGCAGGAGTGAGCTGTTGAGTCTTTCGCCGAATCAGGCCCTCGGTTTTGGCCCCTATCGGATTCATCCCGGACAACGGCGCGTGCTCGAAGGCGAGCAGCCGTTACGTCTGGGCCGACGGGCAATGGACATCCTCCTGATTCTGCTGGCCCATGCCGGCGAAGTGGTGAGCAAGCAGCAATTGATGGCCGGCGTCTGGCCGGACAGCGTGGTCGAAGACATCAACCTGCGGGTGCACATGGCGGCGCTGCGCAAGGCGCTCGGTGACGGTCAGGCCGGCCAGCGTTACATCATCACCGTGGCGCAACGGGGCTACAGTTTTGTCGCGCCAGTGTTGCTGGAATCCATGGAGGAGCGTCCTGTGGGCGATGTTGGCGGTCGGCACAATCTGCCCTTGCGGCGCACGCGGATGATCGGCCGCCAACCGCTGGTCGACAGCTTGATGACGCAACTGCCGCGCCAACGCTGCATCACCCTGGTCGGCCCTGGCGGGATCGGCAAGACCACCGTGGCCCTGCGCGTAGCCGAGCAGTTGATCGGCCACTATCGCGACGGCATTCGTCTGGTGGATCTGGCACCGCTGAGCGATCCGCGTCTGATCTGTTCACACCTGGCCGCCCTGCTTGATCTGGCACTCCTCGAGGGCGACCCGCAGACGGCGCTGGTCAAAGGCCTGCAACAGCGGCAGATGCTGTTGCTGCTCGACAACTGCGAGCATTTGATTGACGCCGTTGCGGCGCTCAGTGAAAGCATTCTGCGCGGGGCGCCGCACGTGCATATCCTCGCCACCAGTCGCGAGAGTCTGCGAGCCGAAGGCGAATACGTGCAGCGTCTGGACTCCCTCGAATACCCGCCGATGACGACGACGCTGGATCGTGAGCAAACGCTGAATTTTTCGGCGCTGCAATTGTTCGTCGAACGAGCGACGGCCGCGCAGGAAAGCTTCGAACTGAGCGATACCCAGTTGCCCCAAGCGATCGAGATCTGCCATCGGCTCGATGGCATTCCACTGGCATTGGAACTGGCGGCAGCGCAGGTCACCGAACTCGGTCTGGACGGCCTGCTGAGCCAATTGCAGGGTCGTTTGCCGCCGCTGACAGCGGGCAATCAAAGCAGTCTGGAGCGCCACCTCACCCTGCGCGCAACGCTGGACTGGAGTTTCAATCTGCTCGACCACTGCGAGCAAACCTGCCTGCGTCGTCTGGGCGTGTTTCGCGGTGGTTTTACCCTGGAGTCGGCAGCGGCCGTTATCGTCGGCCAACAGATCGACCCCGGCGTGGTGTTTGTCTCGATCACGCAACTGGTGGCCAAGTCCCTGCTCGCCGTCGAAGTGGGTGACGAGGAGGTGTTCTACCGTTTGCTCGATACCACCCGGCGTTACGCGCTGGAAAAACTCGAGCATGCCGCCGAATGCGAGGAAACCCGCGAACGGCATGCCGAACGCTGTCTGGCGTTAATGCATCAGGCGCAGAACGATTGGGAAAATACCCCGACGCTGTTGTGGATCGATCGCTACGCCCGAGGCCTGGAAGATTTGCGCACAGCGCTGGACTGGAGCCTGAACGGTGTCGGCCCCGGGAGTTTGGGAATTCGCCTGGCGGCGGCGTCGGCGCCCTTATGGCAGGAGTTGTCACTGCTCAAGGAGTACGGTGCCTATGTGCGCCGGGCGCTGAGCCTGCTTGATGAACTCGGCGAACCCTGTCCGCACCTCAAAGTCGCCCTTAAACTGGCCCTCGGCAGTGCCTGCTATCACACCTGGGGTGGCACGGCGGAAACCATCGAAGCTTTCGCCGAAGCTCGCCAGTTGGCCCACGAGCACGACGACGTCGCCGGGCAATTGCGCGCAGTGTCCGGGCATATGGCAGTCAACCTCAGTTGCGGGCACTACCGCATGGCGCTGGCCCAGAGCGAACAGTTCGACCGCCTCGGTCTGCACGGTGACCCGTTGTTGTCACTGAGCACCCACCGTTTGCGAGTGCTGGCTCTGCACTATGCCGGCGACCAGCCGCAGGCACGCATTCATGCCGAACAGGTACTCCAGCGCATGGCGCAAAGCGGCCATGTCAACCGCTTCACTCATGGCTTTGGCGTGCAATACGACCAGAGCGTCGCGTCGCTGACGGTGCTGGCACGGGTCTTATGGATGCAAGGTCTGCCGGAACAAGCCTGGCGCACGGCGCGGCAGGCCCTGGACATTGCCGTGCAGATCGACCATGGCACTTCGATTTGCTACACCCTGGCGCTGGCGAGTTGCCTGATCGCTCATTACAACGGTGATCAGCAAAACGCCCGGGCGCTGTTGCAGTTGTTGCTGGAGCAGTCGCAGAAACATTCGGTGCTGCTGTTCAACACGTGGGCGCGGCACTACGCGCAGGTGATTGACGCGCAAGCCAAGGCGCCGGTGCCCAAGGACAGCAGCGGGCTGATACGGGAAATCATGGTCACGCTGGATGGCCGTTTTATGGATGACGCGCTGCTTGAGCGGGCGCTGAGGGGTGACGCCGGCTGGAGCACGGCGGAGATCCTGCGGGCTCGGGCGGATGCGTTATTGAGTGACGATCCGGGTTGTCTGGACGGGGCCATTCAGGAAGCCGAAGACCTCCTGCAACAATCCCTGACCATCGCCCGTGCCCAAGGCGCGCTCGCCTGGGAACTGCGCAGCGCTACTTCATTGGCGCAACTCTGGCAGCGCCAGTCACGCTGTCGCGAGGCGCTGGATTTGCTCAGTCCGATCTATCAACGCTTCACCGAGGGCTACGCGACCCCGGACTTGCGCAAGGTGCGCGTGCTGATCGACGAATTACGCGAGTGCGTGCACACCTGAGGCCAGACGAATCCGTTTGATGTAACGCGCATGCCGGCGTTCAAGCTCAATCCCTTCCCCGCTGCGCTCAAGTTGCTCGCGGGCATAGCAGCGGGTGGTGTTGAGCATCCGGTATCGGCCCGCACTGCCGCCCCGCTCCACCGTCAATAATGACTTCTGCGCCAGACCGTCGATAATCGCGGCAAGCCGCTGCGGAGCCAATTGCGGACAACTGATCACCGCCAGCGCCGCCTCCAGCGTAAACGCCAGTTTGAACACCGATAAGCGTTGCAGCACACGTTGTTCCTGCTCACTCAAGCGCTGATAGCTCCAGTCGAGAGCCGCCTGCATGGATTGGTGCCGCGACACTGCGGTGCGCCGGCCATGGCTGAGCACTTGCAGACCTTTGGCTATTTGCGCTTGCAAACCGACCAGCGCCAGCGCATCGATCTGCGCCGCCGCCAGCTCGATTGCCAAGGGCAAACCGTCGAGTTGGCGACAGATTTCAAAGACCGCTTTGACATCCTGTTCACGCAGGCGGAAATCATGCTGTCGAGCCCGAGCCCGGCTGACAAACAACTGCACCGCAGAATGACCCATGGCTTCAGTGATGCAATCTGCCGTCGAGCGTTTCGGGATGGCCAGGGGTGGCACGTACTGATGCGTTTCCAGACTGACGTGTAAGGCTTCACGGCTGGTGGCGAGAATCGACAGTCGAGGCGCGGCTTCGAGCAACGTTTCAATCGCGGCTCTGCAAGCGTCGCGGTGGTGGTCACAGTTATCCAGCAGCAGCAAGGCATGGCGAGTCGAGAGACCGGTCAAATCGCAATCCAGGGTGCGCAGCACATGATCGAGGAGCGACGTGTCGCCGTCGATCAAGCTCAGATCGACCTGCCACACGCCGTCTCGGTAGTACTGCAACAGCAGCTCTGCGACCCGCAATGCGACAGTGGATTTACCTACCCCGGCCGCGCCCGTCACGGTCATCAGTCGACAAAGTGGCATTTGCCGCACCAGCCCGCCGACCAGCGCATCGCGGCCGGCGACCGGGGTCAGTCGCGCAGGCAGATTATACTGGGGCGTTTGCAAGCCCTCGAAGACCACTTGCGTGACGCTGTCGCAGCGTATCGGGGCAATAAAGCTGTAACCGCATTGCGGCACGTTAACGATGTAGCGCTGACCGTTTTCGCCGTCACCCAAGGCGCGCCTGAGCGCGGCGATGTGCACGCGCAGATTGATCTCCTCGACCACCGACGTCGGCCACACCAAAGCGATCAACTGTTCCTTCCTGACCACTCGACCGGCACGCTCGACCAGCACTTGCAGGATGTCCAGCGCACGACCACCCATGCGCAAGGGCCGATCTCCATCGAGTATCAGCCGTTGCCGCAGGTGGAAGGCGTAAGGGCCGAAATGCAGCACCGACGCCGTGTTCAAATCGTTGAGGCTATCCATGCCAACTATCTTGGCAGCCTCAGATGACGCGACAACCGCTAGACGAGGCGCAGCACGGACATCCGGGTGCGCCAGACGGACACAAGCGCTCTAGCTGAACTGTTCGCGGTACTGCGCAGGGGTCAGGCCGAGCTTTTCAGCGAACAGTGAACGCATGTGCCGCACACTGCCGAAACCGCTTTTGTAAGCCACGGTTTTAAGCGGCAGATCGCTGGTTTCCAGCAGATTTCGCGCGCAGTCGATGCGCGCACTTTGCAGAAACTCCATCGGCGTCATGTGGATGTCGCGGGTGAACACTCGCGCGAAGTGCCGCGCACTCATGTTGGCAATGGCCGCCATGCGCTCGACCGTGAAAGCTTCGTCGAGGTGCTCCAGCACATAATTCTGCGCGCGGGTGATCGGCGTTTCCTGCGGTGCCACGGCAGCCATCAGCGGACTGAACTGCGCTTGACCGCCCTGCCGTTTCATCACCACCAGCAGGACTTTGGCTACATCCTGGGCGAGTTTCTTCCCGTGATCACGGGCGATCACCGCCAGCGCCATATCGATGCCGGCCGTGACGCCACCTGACGTGATCAGATTGCGATCTTCGACATAGATCTGATCGGTTGCGACATGGGCTTTCGGGAAACCCTTGATCAGGCGCTCGGTGTAATTCCAGTGCGTGGTCACGCGATAACCATCAAGCAAACCTGCATGCCCCAGCACGAAGGCGCCGGTGCAAATCGAACCGTAATAGTCGACCCGCTGGGCGGCGCCCTTGAGCCAGGCAAACAGAGACGGAAATCGCTGGTTGTAGGCGCCGGGGCCTCCCGGTACCAGCAGCAGATCATAATGCTCGGCGTCGTCGTCAATGGTCTGGTCGGCATGTACCAAGACGCCGTTGGACGCCCGAAGCGGACCCGGTTCGGTGCCGAGGGTGATCAAGCGATAATGCGCATCGGGCTTCAAGTAGCGATTGGCAACCGAAAAAACCTCCAATGGCCCGGCCATGTCGAGCAGAAGAAAGTCGGGAAACAGCACCATTGCCACGGTTTTCATGGGAGGACATCACTTAAATCTAAGAGGCGTGAGACAACCCGGACATTATGGCCAACCACGACCGCTTGGGCGCAAAAGTTTTGTGTGAAGGCTATCGCAAAACTGTCAACCTGACAGGGACAGTCTTTCAATTTCCACCTACTTATTGCGCAACCCGGTAAACAGTAACCTTCTCCTCACTCGGACGAATTCACGTCCCGCAAGGAGATTCATCATGCTGACCCTTCGCAAAGCCTCCGATCGTGGCCTCGCCAATCATGGCTGGTTGAAGTCCTTTCACACCTTTTCTTTCGCCAGCTATCGCGACCCTCGCGAACAGGGTTTTTCCGACCTGCTGGTGATTAACGATGACCGCGTTGCTGCCGGTAAAGGTTTCGGTCAGCACCCGCATCGCGACATGGAGATCTTTTCCTACGTACTGGAAGGCGCGCTGGAACACAAGGACACGCTGGGTACCGGCTCGGTTATCCGCCCGGGTGACGTACAGTTGATGAGCGCTGGCAGCGGCGTAGCCCACAGCGAGTTCAACCATTCGGCAACAAAACCGGTGCATTTTCTGCAGATCTGGATTGTGCCGGAGGTTGCCGGTGCCAAACCGCGCTATCAACAGGAGCATTTCACCGTACAGAAAAAACGCGGTCGTCTGCAGTTGATCATTTCGCCGGACGGCCACGACGGCTCGCTGAAAGTGCGGCAGGACGCACGGGTGTACGCAGGGCTGTTCGACGGCAAGGAAAGCGCCACGCTGAAATTGCCGGCCAACCGCTACGCCTATGTGCATGTTGCACGCGGCAGTGTTGAGCTCAACGGCCAGCCATTGCAGGAAGGTGACGGCGTACGGGTTCGCGAAGAACAGTTGCTGACTTTGAGCAACGGTGTCGATGCCGAGGTGTTGGTGTTCGATTTGCGGCCGCAGGAACTGCCAGAGATGCCATGACCTGGTATTTCAGTGCTCACGAAAAACGGCCTTCTTTGAAGGCCGTTTTCTATTGTGGTGATTCGGGCGCTTGTTGCGAAGCAGGTCTTGGTGCGCCTATATCTTTACCTACCTGGATCGCCGCGAGTGTCGTCTGCAAGGTGGTTAACACCGCTGCCTGATTGGCGAAGTGCGCCCCCACGACGACGGTGATCATTCCGAGAAAATGGACGGCTGTCGTCGCCCAGTAATGCGCTTTCACTGTCGAGGCTTGTTTGATGGCTTCTTTTGAGTCTTCGGCGATTTTTTGTACGCCGTCCCACATCAAATCGTACCGTTTGTCCCTCTCCGCCTGAGTCAAAAGGTAAGCATCGATTTTTGCCGACACACCCTCGAACCGAGCATCCATCCTCGTCTCAATGGTCTCGATCCTGGCATTGAACTCTTCACGGCTTATAGCGTTCATGGTTTGAGTATTCCGACCTTTACTCGATAGGTCACTGATTGGATTTTGACTGAATTCCGTGGTTCTCAATTCGGCACCTTCCTGGATTTACCAATACCTTCCCTGGTATCAACATCAGTGCGAGTCCTGCGCCCCTCACCGACATGCCGTAACAGTAGGCCCCATCCAACAGGCTCACAAGCCGGGAGATTCTGCCTCTGGTGTAGGCCGTTTCGTCAGAGGTTGTAGCCCTGCCAAAACAGCGTCTACCTACTCATTTTCCGACGCGAACACGTCGACAAGCTGCTCAATCACCGCCCTCACCCGCGCGGTATGGCGCAGGTCTGCGTGGGTTACCAGCCATACCTCATACGGGAGCGGCGTCGTGCGCTCCGGCCAGAGCCTGATCAGGCCATCGCGCTCGCCCATGTACACCGGGATTTCTCCTACACCCAACCCTGCGGCAATTGACCGGCGGACGAGCAAGCTGGAACTGAGGCTGGCGACGATCCGACCGCGACTCAACGGCTCCGACACCAACGTCAGGTCTTTTTTGCCTTGCAGATACGGTTGATAAACCACCAGATCATGCCCTTCAAATGCCGTGCCCAGCTGCGGCACTCCATTGGCATCTATATAAGCTTGGGAAGCAAACAACCCCACCGGCCATCGGGCAATTCGCCGGGCGATCAGGTCCGGATTGTCCGGCCGGGTATTGCGCACGGCGATATCCGCCTCGCGCTTGGCCAGGCTGAGGATTTGCGTGGACGCATCCAGTTGCACTCGCACGTCCGGGTGCTGCTCGTGCAAACGGGCAATCGCCGGAATCAGAAAGTCGATGGCCAGCGAATCGGTGGTACTGACGCGCACCGTGCCGGTCAGGCGATCGTCCAGGCCTTGAATCTGCCGCTCCAGCTCCAGTGCCGAATGCTCCATTTTCTCCACGCTTTTGAGCGCCGCTTCGCCCACCGCCGTCAACGCGTACCCGTCCGAGGTGCGCAAAAACAACGTCGCGCTCAGGGACTTTTCCAGTGCCGTGATGCGCCGCCCGACGGTCGCTTGATCCACCCCCAAGACCCGTGCTGCGCCGCGCAACGTCGACTCGCGGCAGACGGCAAGAAATACCCGTGCATCATCCCAATTCATACTGTCTCCCAGCGATGCAAATTCGCATCATTGTGCCGCCAATTCGCTGCATTAACGCAGCAACGATAGCGGATATGCTGAACGCCATAAACCTTCCTCGAGATCGCTCCCATGCGCACTTCAACCTCCACCGGTATCTGGCTGCCGATCTTCGCCGGCCTTTGCGCCAGCCTGGTCAGCATCGGTCTGGCGCGTTTCGCTTACACGCCGTTGATTCCTTCACTGATTGAAGCGCAGTGGTTCAGCGCCAATGATGTGGTCTACCTCGGTGCGGCCAATCTGGTGGGCTATCTGATCGGCGCCCTGCTCGGCCGCCCGGTAGCGCGCCAGCTCGGCAATAAAAATGCTTTGCGGCTGATGATGCTGATCGTCACCGCCGCATTTTTTGCCTGTGCATTTCCCTTGTCGGTGAGCTGGTTCTTCGGCTGGCGGCTGCTGTCCGGGATTGCCGGTGGCGCGATCATGGTGTTGGTGGCCGCGACGGTATTGCCGCATGTTCCGGCGGCGCGTAAAGGTCTGGCCAGTGGCGCAATCTTTCTCGGCATCGGTCTCGGCATTGCCGGTTCGGGCACGCTGGTGCCACCGCTTTTGAGTCTTGGTTTGCAAGCGACATGGCTGGGCCTGGGAGCTTTGGCTTTATTGCTGACGGCGCTGAGCTGGTTCGGCTGGCCGTCTGACTTTCCGCATCCGCAGGCTGCGCAGGAAAAAGTGTCCGTTGAACCGACACCTCGCGGTGTGTATCTGCTGTTCGCCCAATACGCCTTCATGGCCGCTGGCCTGGTGCCGGCGATGGTGTTTCTGGTGGATTACGTGGCACGTGGACTCGGTGCCGGGGCGCATATCGGCGCGTTGATCTGGGTGATGTACGGCTTGGGCGCGATTGTCGGCCCGGTGAGTTATGGCTTTCTTGCCGATCAGCTTGGCGCACGCTCCGGCATTCGCCTGGTGCTGGCAGTGCAGGCGATTGCCCTTGGGTTGCTGGCGATGTCCCACTCGTTTGTGGCGCTGGCGCTGTTGGCGGTCATTCTCGGTTCATTTCCGCCCGGAATCGTGCCGCTCGCCCTGGCTCGAGTGCATGAACTGGTGCCGGAGCACCATCGCCAACAGATCGCCTGGAGCCGTGCCACGGTGTCATTCGCCACGTTTCAGGCGCTGGCCGGGTTTGCCTATTCGGCGCTGTTCAATGCCAGCGGCGGTCATCACGCGTTGTTGTTCGTCATTGCCGCTGGCGCGATCGTCGTGGCGTTGCTGCTGGAGCAAGCCATGAAATGGCTGCCCGCCCCGGTTGAGCCGCGCTGCTGTGCAAATTGAAGGGAATCATTGCTTGCGCAGCACGCTCCCATTTACAGAACTGATGCCAAGAGGAATCGACATGTCTCTGCCCAATGAAATGACCCGAATCGAAATCACCGCGCCCGGTGGGCCCGAAGTCTTGCAACCCCGCCGCGTACCGCTGCCGGTCGCCGCAGATGGCGAAGTGCTGATCCGCGTGCACGCCGCCGGGATCAATCGGCCAGATGCCTTGCAGCGAGCCGGCAAATACCCGATGAAACCCGGCATGAACCCGATTCCCGGGCTGGAGGTCGCCGGTGAAGTCGTGGCGCTCGGGGCGGGTGTCAATCAGTTCGCCGTAGGCGACAAAGTTTGCGCGCTGACCAATGGTGGCGGTTATGCCGAATACTGCGCCGTACCCGCCGGCCAGACCCTGCCGATTCCCCAAGGCCTGGACTGGGTGCACGCCGCCGCGATCCCGGAAACCTTCTTCACCGTGTGGGCCAACCTGTTCGGTCTCGGCGGCGCCAGCCATGGTCAACGCGCGCTGATTCACGGCGGCACCAGCGGCATCGGCACTACCGCACTGATGCTTTGCCGCGAATTCGGTATAGAAGCGTTCGCCACCGCCGGCAGCCCGGACAAATGCGCAGCGATTCGCGAACTGGGTGGTCAAGCGATCAATTATCGCGATGAGGATTTCGCTGAGGTGATCGCCGAGAAAACCTCAGGCCAGGGCGTCAATGTGATTCTCGACATCATGGGCGGCTCGTATCTCAACGGTAACGTCAGCGCCCTGGCGATGGATGGCCGACTGGTCATGCTCGGCTTTCTCGGCGGCGCGCGGGCCAACGACTTTGATTTGCTGGCAATGATGGCCAAACGCGCGGTCATTACCGGATCGCTCCTTCGCGCCCGCACCGCTGCCGAAAAAGCCGCGATTGCCGATCAACTGCGCGAGCACGTATGGCCGGCACTGTCTGCCGGGCGCTTACTGCCAATGATCGACAAGGTTTATTCCCTCAACGACGCGGCTCAGGCTCACGCGCACATGGAGGCTGGCGATCATATCGGCAAGATCGTGATGCAGGTCGTGTGAGTCTTTGCAGCATTTGGTAATCGTTGCATCGGGACGGTGGTCGAAAAATTCACGCGCAGACCAAGTCATCTGGTAAAAAGCCTTCTTTGTCTGCGCCTGGGTGAAACGTTTAATGTTCCTGTCCTTCATGACGCGTCTGCGCCGCCGCCGTTTGGCGTTCGCCTGCATGGCCGCGCTGATTATCGGCGTGCCGACCAGTTGTGCCGTACTCGAACACACCGAACGCAAACTGCTGTTTCGCATCGAACCGGGCACCGCCGGCTGGTATCACGGCTTGCCTGGCAGCGTGCAGGAACTCGACCTGCAACCAAAGAGTTTCAAGGCCGGGGAAAACATTCATGCCTGGTGGTGGCCGGCAGAAAAGGCCAATGCGCCGGCCATTCTCTATCTGCATGGCGTGCGCTGGAACCTCACCGGGCAGTTGTTCCGCATCGAACAATTGCGTGCGGCGGGTTATTCAGTGCTGGCCATCGACTACCGTGGTTTCGGCAAGAGTCACGGTGATCTGCCGTCGGAGAGCAGTGTCTACGAAGATGCGCGAGTGGCGTGGGAACGCTTCAAACTGCTGCAACCGGACCCAGCCAAACGGCTGATCTACGGACACTCTCTGGGTGGCGCCGTGGCGATCGATCTGGCAGCGGAACTTGGGCAGGCGGCCGCCCGCGATCACTCCGCGCTACCCGTGCGCGGACTGGTGATCGAGTCCACCTTCACCACGCTGGCGGATGTCGCCGCGTCCGTGGCCAACACGTCACTGCCGGTGCGCTGGCTGCTGTCGCAGAAATTCGATTCGATCGACAAGATCGCCGACATTCATATGCCGCTGCTGGTGGTTCACGGTCTGGCTGACGCTTTCGTGCCACCGCGTTTCAGCGAGCAACTGTTCAACGCCGCGCAACAACCCAAGCGCCTGCTGCTGGTGCCGGGCGCGACGCACAACAACAGCATGGCGCTCGGCGGGCAGAATTACCGCAAGGCGCTCGACAGCCTGATGCAGAGCAAGCCCGCCCCACGGATGGCCGGGCCGGCAACCGTGCGCAGCGGGCGGGATACTTAACGGTAGCCGCGAGCCTGCAAATCGAACAGTTGCGCGTAATGCCCGGCCGCTGCGATCAGTTGATCGTGGCCACCCTGCTCCAGAATCCGGCCTTGTTGCAGCACGATAATATGGTCGGCATTGCGCACGCTGGAAAAACGATGGGAGATCAGCAAGGTCATGCGCCCTTCGCTGTGCTGGCTGAAATGCTCGAACACCGCCGCCTCGGCCGCCGGATCCAGGGCGGAAGTCGGCTCATCGAGGATCAGAATGTCGGCCTCACGGCGCATGTAAGCGCGGGACAAGGCAATCTTCTGCCACTGCCCGCCAGACAATTCCTGGCCACCGGCAAACCAGCGTCCCAATTGCGTGGCATAACCCTTGTCCAGTCCTTCGATAAAGGGTGCCGCCATGCCTTGGGCAGCCGCCTCCTGCCAACGCTGCGCGTCGTAGAACGCCAAGGTATCGCCGACGCCAATATTCTCTCCGACGCTGAACTGGTAGCGGATGTAGTCCTGAAAAATCACGCCAATCCGCCGCCGTAACGCGGTCTCTTGCCAATCCTGCAAATCGCTGCCGTCGAGCAGGATGCGCCCTTGGTCAGGGCGGTAGAGCCGGGTCAGTAACTTGATCAGTGTGGTCTTGCCAGAACCGTTTTCCCCAACCAACGCCATGCTCTTGCCGGGCACCAGTTGCAGGTCGATGTTTTCCAGCGCTGGCCGACTGGCACCGGGATAACGGAAACCGACGTTTTCGAAACGCAAACCATCGCCCGGGCAGACGCCGACCGTCAGGTGGCCGGTTTCCACCTGAACCGGTTCGGCCAGGTATTCATAAAGACTCGTCAGGTAGAGGCCGTCTTCGTACAGGCCGCTGATCGCACTCAGACTGCTGCTCACAGCGCTTTGGCCTTGCTTGAACAGCACCAGATACATGGTCATCTGGCCGAGGCTGATCTGGCCATGTACGGCATCGATCACCACCCAGGCATAGGCCACGTAGAACGCCGCCGTACCGAGCAGTCCGAGGCCGAAGCCCCAGCCGTCGCGCCGCAGTGTCAGGCGCCGGTCTTCGGCATACAGCCTGGCGAAGGTGTCGCGGTAGCGTTGCAGCAACAGTGGGGCAAAGCCGAACAGCTTGACCTCTTTGATATAGGTTTCGTGGGAGAGCAAAGTTTCGATGTAGCTCTGCTGCCGACTCTCCGGCGCGCGGCGGGTGAACAGACGAAAAGCGTCACCGGAAAAATGCGCCTCGGCAAAGAACACCGGCAACGCACCGACCACCAGCAGCACCAGCGCCCAAGGGGAAAAGTGCACCAGCAGCACACCGAAGCTGATCAACATGATCAGGTTTTGAATCAAGCCCAACGACTTCATCACCAGCGCCAGTGGCCGGGTCGAAGCCTCGCGCCGGACACGCACCAGTTTGTCGTAGAACTCGGAGTTCTCGAACTGCACCAGTGACAGGGTCTGCGCTTTCTGCAAAATCAGCGTGTTGACCTTCTGCCCCAGTTGCACCCGCAGCAGCGACTGCTGCACCGACAGTGCCCGTTGCGTGCCGGACAACATTGCCAACACCCCCGCCTCCAACAACACGTATCGCAACACGGGCCATAGCGGTGCACTGCCGTGTTGCGCGTGCAACTGCATCGCGGCAACCACGGCATCGACAATCCGCTGCCCCAGCCACGCCGCCAGTGCCGGCAGCAGCCCGGCCACCAACGTTGCCAGCACCAGCCCGAGAAACAAGCCACGCGATGTCCCCCAAACCAAACGCAACGCTCGTTGCGCCTGATCGAACAAGGAGGTGAAACGCGATAAGTCAGGCATGGGGCATTGGACTCGGCAGGCGATGGTGGTGCGTTATGGTACTCCAGCGCTACGACCAAATTTCACACGACGAGCGCGTTATCGTCGACGCGCTTTTCAGAACAAAAACATCTGGAAGACTCAGGCCTTTCCGGCGTCCAACGCTCTGCTATGTTTTAACCGCCCTACGCGGAACCCGGCGAACCCCCGCCACGCTCCGCGCCTGACTGCCGGGAGCAGAGACATGAAAATCAACCCGTACCTGATCTTCAACGGTGACTGCCGCGAGGCCTTCACCTTTTACGAGCAAGCCTTGCAGGGAAAACTCGAGGCCATGATGACGTTCGGCGAAACACCCGCCGCCGAGCATGTGCCGAAAGAGCATCACCACCTGATCATTCACACCTGCCTGAAAGTCGGCGATCAAATGATCATGGCCTCGGACACCACGCCCGATCGGCCGACTCAAGGCATGAGCGGTTGTTCGATCTCGCTGAACGTCGACAGCATTGCCGAGGCCGAACGCGTGTTCAACGCACTGGCCACGGACGGTCGCGTCGACATGCCGCTGGAAGCGACCTTCTGGGCCGCACGCTTCGGCATGCTGGTGGATCGCTTTGGCGTGGCGTGGATGGTCAATTGCGAAAGTGAAAAGTAACCCTGACATTTAGTCAGGCATGAAAAAGCCCAACCTGAAAAGATTGGGCTTTCTGCGTTATCGCTGGGCCAGTTCGTGGCGTACGCATTGTTCGTAATAGGTCTGTTTGACCGCCGCAGGCTTGAGCTTCGACGTGCTGTTGTAGGTTTGCTCGGTAATTCCCATCGCCGTCATGCGCATCCACGGCTGCTGGAACCGGCGCACCTGCAATTGCTTACGCGCGCCATACAGCGAGACGCCTGACAGTTTCGATTGCTGGGCACCGGCAGCAATATCCGAGCCCCAAGTGCAGGCAAAGCGATGGCTTTTACTCAGCTCTTTCGCCTGCACTCCCACCGCGAAAACAGCCAGGGAAAGCGTTGCAACGGTGATGACAATCGTCCGCATAAGCCAACCTAACCTTCTGAAAAAAGGCGATTTTGCCGGGGAAGCGAAAGTCCGGGGGCCAGCAATTTGCCGCCTTTCATGAGTTTTTTTGCGGACATAAAAATGGGCGACGGGATTTTCTGATGAAATCCCATCGCCCCTGGCCTGACGATCAGTTGGCGATGACCTCAATGCGCAATCGATCCGCGCCCTCCTCCTGACAATCGATGCGAACCGGCAAAAACAATTCGATCACCGCGATATTGCTGTGCAGATGCTCGGTCATGCGCGGCGTGGTAAACGAGCCGCCACCGGCCAGCGCCATTGGCAACAGCAATTGATCGGCAAGGTGCTCGGCCACCGCAGCACCACTGCGCAACCAGTCGGCGGCCTGATTGATCGCAGCGTCGGCGACCGTTTCAGCCCGTAGCGCCACTTGGCCAAACGCACTGAACACCTCGGTGACGTGCTCGAATGCGTACTCCAGCAACAACACATTGCCCGGCCCCCGCGCCGGATCGAGCGTGACATGTTGCAGCACCGCAGGCGGCAGACTCAAGCGCTTGGCAACCTGGCTCAACTCACGTTCGGCCACCGTCGGCGCCAGCCCGGCGGTCAGCGCCGATGCGTGCTGCGAAATCGCCTCGCCACGTTCACACAGATCCAGCCGCGTCAGATTTGACGGCTGCACGTTCACCTTAATTTCACCGCCGCCTGCCGGGACAAATCCATGTCGCAACAAGTCCAGCTCGACGTTGGCGCCCATCCGCCGCAACAGCGGCAGCCAACTGCGCTCGAGGAAATCGGTCGGCGGCGCCAGCGGGTTATGCGTGCCACCCGAGATGCACACCCGACTCGCCTCTGGTGCCCGCAACAGCGCCGGCAACAAGGTCTGCAAGACCAGCGTGCAGCTGCCGGCGGTGCCGATGGCGAACTGGTAATCGCCAGCGCGAATCGCGCCGGGCTCAAAGCTCAACGCTTGCGAGCCCAAGTGCGCACCGGAAACCGTCGCGCCGCAGACCTCGGCCGCCGCCATGACCGCCGTCAAATGTTGCCTGAGCAATCCCGGACGGCTGCGTTTGGCGCGGATCTGTTTAATGCGAAACGCCCTGCCTGTCAGCATCGACAAGCTCAAGGCACTGCGCAACACCTGGCCGCCACCGATGGCACCGTCCAGTTCTATCACTTCCTGTTTCATTGCATTCCTTACGCGTACAACCCGACGGTTTCCCTGAGGTACCGATCCAGGCGTCGCGAGTCTTCCGACGTTCTGAGTAATGTGGGCACTTCGCGCTCAAGTTCGGCGGCGATGAACCCGTGCAGCGCCGGACGACGCGGCCCGTAGGCGCTCTCGTCGGCATTGCGTTTGAGGGCCAGCAGTTCGTCGACTTCCGCGAGCAGCGCGCGGTCGTCGACGGTGGTCAGCAGGTCGGCGAACGTCATCGGTGGCCGCCCTCGCCCTTGGTCGATCCAGCGCACCGCCAGCAGCGGCCGCAGCACGTAGAAGTACTTCTTGAAACGGACAGTTTCACCTTGCAGGTAACCGCGAAAGTTCTTCTTCGCCATCGACAGATAGTGATTGCGCGCCGCTGGCGGGCTGTAGAACGCTTCGGCGAGTTCGCGCAGCTGTGCCACCTGAGCGGTTTCACGGCGATAAACCAGCGGCGAGTCGAGCCACTCCAGTAACGTCGGATTGGATTTGCGCAATAACCCGAGGGTCTTGCGCAATTCCCAGCCACTGACGTCGAGTTCATCGTCCAGCGGACGTTCGATCACATCGCGCGGCGCATCGACCTGAACGAACCACTCGGGCTTTTCCACATAAACAAACCGCACGTCGTAATCGCTGTCGGTCGAGGCAAAACCCCAGGCCCGGCTGCCTGACTCACAGGCGTATAACACCGTGACATTGCGTTCACGCTCTATGCGCGCCAGCTCTTCCAGTACCCGCGCACGCATTGTGGCGCACAGCGGATGACGCTCTTGCAGTTCCATGACTTGCTTTTCCTTTTATCCTTTGACGCACACCACCTGACGCAAGGTGTGCAGCACTTCCACCAGCTCACGCTGGGCGTGCATGACTTTGTCGATGTCCTTGTAGGCCATCGGAATTTCGTCGATCACCGCTTCGTCCTTGCGGCACTCCACATGGGCAGTGGCGCGAATCTGATCTTCGACGGTGAAGGTGTTCTTCGCCTTGGTACGGCTCATGGTGCGACCGGCGCCGTGGCTGCAGGAGCTGAACGACTCTTCGTTGCCCAGACCACGAACGATGAAACTCTTGGCGCCCATCGAGCCCGGAATAATCCCCAACTCGCCCTTCTTCGCCGACACCGCGCCTTTGCGGGTAACCAGCACTTCTTCACCAAAATGCCGCTCTTTCTGCACATAGTTGTGGTGGCAGTTGACCGCTTCCAGCGCCACGTCGAACGGTTTGCGAATAATCTGTCGCGTCGCCTGGATCACCGCGCGCATCATCAGTTCGCGGTTCTGTCTGGCGAAGTCCTGCGCCCAACCCACCGCCTCCACATAATCATCAAAGTGCTGGCTGCCTTCTTCGAAGTAGGCCAGGTCACGGTCCGGCAGGTTGGCGATGTGCTGACGCATATCCGCCTGAGCCATCTGGATAAACAGGTTGCCGATGGCGTTGCCGACACCGCGCGAGCCACTGTGCAACATGAACCAGACGCGGTTGGCTTCGTCCAGGCACACTTCGATGAAGTGGTTGCCGCTGCCGAGCGTACCGAGGTGCCCACGGTTGTTGGTGTTGGCCAGTTTCGGGTACTTGTCGGTGATCAACTTGAACCGTGGCTGCAGCCCCGCCCAGGCTTGATCGGCTTGCTGCGGGATTTCGTCCCAGGCGCCCTTGTCGCGCCGCGAACGGTTTGAACTGCGGCCATGCGGCACCGCTTGCTCGATGGCGCTGCGCAGACCGAGCAGGTTGTCCGGCAAATCAGCGGCGGTCAGCGACGTGCGCGCGGCAATCATGCCGCAGCCGATGTCGACGCCGACCGCTGCCGGAATGATCGCGCCGACGGTCGGGATCACGCTGCCGATGGTCGAGCCCTTGCCCAGGTGTACATCCGGCATGACCGCCAGATGTTTGAAGATGAACGGCATTTTCGCGGTGTTCATCAACTGCTCACGGGCCTCGTTTTCCACCGGGACGCCTTCGGTCCAGAGTTTGATCGGTTTGCCGTTGGCGACTTCGAGCAGTTGGTAAGTGTGTTCTTTCATGTCTTCATTCTTTATTCATTGGCCGATGATTCGGCGTTGTTCTGTAAGTTGCAGCGACAAAAACACAGACACTGTGGCTCTGCCAGTTGAGCCCCCGTTACCGGGGCGGGAGTCGAACCCGCTTTCCTATGTAGTGCCTGTCGCATTCGCTGCCAATAACTGCAAAAAAGGTGGCACGACAAAAGTTGATGACTGTTGCGCGTTGCCGCGCTCCGGACTTAACCGGCCTCAGATGTACAGCCATCAGGCATTCGTGCCGTCACTGGCGCTGACAAGGGCTTGATGAGACGTCTTGGATGTAGTCCCATCGGCATTCAGCGCCGGTGATCAATCAATTCATGACGCGCTTTCGATCGCCTCGACCCAGTGCTGCGCACTGTATTGGCCGCTGGTGAACTGCTCGATCACATCAAACACCGCATCGCTGAAACCGCCGACATTCAAGATGTCATCACGATCCGCCGCCTGTGTTGCATGGCCTGGCTGGATGTCGATGCACACCAGCCGGGCCTGTGGGTTGAACTTCTTGATCCGCTCCCATTGGCGCATCGTCTCGCTGGCGCCGCGACGCTGCGAATCGATCCACGATTCGTTGTCCGAGACCATGATCAACGTATCGACCCTGGCCTTGCTGTCCGCCAACCTTTTCAGCGGCGCCGAGCAGTTAGTGCCGCCGCCAAAAATGCCGGCGAGCTTCTCGGCGTTGCTGACCACACTGTCACGCGGGTTGAGCTGGATATCCACCACATCGACCTCGAACGGCATGACCCGCGCAGCCGGCTGCTTGCGCAATACCGCTGCGGCGACCAGCGCTGCCACGTCGATGCAGCGCACCTGCGAGGTCGCACCAGGGCGATAACCAGTCACCGGGCTGCCCATCGAACCCGACACATCCGGGCAAACCACCACCGCGCCCTCAAGCGTGGGCACGTTGGCCAGCGACAACTCCAGCGCCTCCTGCAAGGCTTCGCGGATCACCGCCGGGGTGTTTTCGCCCATCATCCGATAAGCCGACAACAACTGGTACGGATACACCCGCGCCTTCGCCACTTCCTGTGGATCGGCCAACCGCGCCGCGACATATTCGATGCATCCCGGCACTTCAAATGCACCGTGGCGCGCCAGGGTGTTGAGGTTGATGCGCAGTCCCTGCCAGCCCATGTTGCGGGCTTGATGGGCCCATTGTTCCTTGCTCAGTGTTTCGTTGCCGAGCAACTGAAACGGCACCGCCGGCACTTCATCGCTCGCGCCGCTGCGAAACGCCAGCAAATCGCGGGTCAACTCCGGCAAGGCCTTCGCCTCCACCGGTTTGCCAATCAACCAGGCGAAAAACGCTTCGCGCCACGCTTCGGCAGGTTTGGGGTGAACCATCTTCACCACGTCCGCCAACGACGGTTGATTGCCGATCGACGCTTGCAGCAGTTGCCGCTCGGTCGCGCTGTTCAGCCAGTTCTGCACCAGACGCTTGGGTTGCGAGCCAAGGGATTTACGCCCGGTGGCACCGCTACGGAGGATCTGTACAAAGTTGCGCAGCATCTTGCCGCTGTCGATCACTTGCCCGAAAACCTCTGGCACCAGACTTGAACGCTGCGCGGTCAATGCCGCCAGTAACAATGCTGGCATGTCTTTCATGTGACCCTTTTGGCGAGCGTAGATCGCGGTTTTCGCCACGAAACGACTGTCGAGCTCGGCCACCAGCTTCAGCACTTGATCCAGCTGACTTTCTGCGGAGGCGTAAAAGGTCTGGTTCAGGCAACCGGTGACTGCCAATTGCGCCAGTTGGTGCTTCGGGCTGTAGGCATAAGCGCTGGCACCGGAAGCATTCAAGGTATCGCAGGCCGGCAAGTGATTCGATTACGTGTTGAAGAGCGTTGAGTTGGCCATCTTGGCGTCTCGCTGTGTTGTCCTGTTCGTTGCTATAGGTATCGCAGCGGCTGTGCCAGTTTTTGATATCTCCTCAAAAAAAAGTATATATCGTTGATTTATATGATTTTTATTTATCAACTGGTTTTCAGCCGAATAAATTGACGACAAACCCCTCGCCGAATATCTATCATTGGATATCGTTTTTTATCTTTTGAGATAAACATGCCAAACAAGCACACCGTCGCCATCGGTTTTATCGGTGCCACCCTTGATCGCGTCGGCAAAGGTGCCAATCGCTGGAGCCATTGGCGCCCCAGCGTTGGCTTGTGCCAACAGCAAGACGTGCTGATCAACCGGCTCGAGCTGATTCACGGCATCGACGCCCGCGACGTCAGCCTGGCCGAGCGGGTGCGCGCCGACATCCAGCAGGTTTCGCCGGAGACCGAAGTGCGACTGCACCCGATGTCACTGCGCAACCCGTGGGATTTCGAAGAGGTCTACGGTGCGCTGCACGACTTCACCACCGCCTACGATTTCGACACCGAGCGCGAGGACTACCTGGTCCACATCACCACCGGCACCCACGTCGCGCAGATTTGCTGGTTTCTGCTGACCGAGGCGCGCTATCTGCCGGCGCGGCTGATCCAGACCTCCCCGGCCAAGCGCAACAGCGACAGCGATCACGCCATCGGCACTCATGCCCTGATCGATCTCGACCTGTCGCGCTACGATCGCATCGCTTCGCGCTTCGCCAACAAGCGCCTCGAAGGCCTGGAGTTCTTGAAGTCCGGCATCGCCACACGCAACGCCGCCTTCAACCGCTCGATCGAACAGATCGAGCGCGTGGCCGTGCGCTCGAAGGCACCGATGCTGCTGATCGGCCCGACCGGTGCCGGCAAATCCTTCCTCGCCCGACGCATCTACGAACTCAAACGCAGCCGCCATCAAATGCAGGGGCGCTTTGTCGAGGTCAACTGCGCCACGCTGCGTGGCGATGGCGCGATGTCGGCGCTGTTCGGCCATGTCAAAGGCGCCTTCACCGGCGCACAGAACGCTCGCGATGGCCTGTTGCGCGCTGCCGACGGCGGCATGCTGTTTCTCGATGAGATCGGCGAGCTGGGCGCAGACGAACAGGCGATGCTGCTCAAGGCGATTGAAGAAAAACGCTTCTTTCCGCTGGGCTCGGACAAGGAAGTCGAAAGCGATTTCCTGATCATCGCCGGCACCCACCGCGACCTGCGCAGCCGAGTCGCTGACGGTCTGTTCCGCGAAGATTTGTACGCACGCATCAATCTGTGGACGTTTGACCTGCCCGGCCTCGCCGGCCGCCGCGAGGACATCGAACCGAACATTGATTTCGAGCTGGAACGCCACGCCCGCGAACACGGGCAACTGGTGCGCTTCAACCTGGAAGCCCGGCGCAGTTATCTGGCGTTCGCCAGCTCTCGCGAGGCGGCGTGGCTGGGCAACTTTCGCGAACTCTCCGCCTCGATCACGCGCATGGCGACCCTCGCCGACAGCGGACGGATTGATGAGGCGCAGGTGCAGGAAGAGATCGACCGGCTGCGTTATGCCTGGGGCTTGGCGCAACCGCAGGCGATTTCAGGAGCGTTGCCGGGGGACGCCGAAACCATGGATCTGTTTGACCGCTTGCAATTGAAGGCAGTGATCGAGGTGTGCCGGCAGGCGGACAGCTTGTCCGATGCCGGCCGCCGGCTGTTCGGAATTTCACGCCAGGCCAAGGCACAAGCCAACGACGCCGATCGACTGAGGAAATACCTCGGACGGTTCGGGCTTGAGTGGAGCCAGATCGTCGACCTCCAGTGATGAGAACGCAGCGACTGACCGCCCGTCCAGCAGCGGGCACCTTCGCTCGCTGGGTGCTTCCAATGATCACCATCCGCTTCGACCGGAAGACGACCATCATGAACAGCAAAATTGCAGCGATCACCCTGGCTGGCCTGCTCGCGGCCTGCCCGCTTTTCGCCTCGGCAGCCGGGCAGGCCGCTGACGAGTCTGCCGCGCCACCGACCGCGCTTCCCGGCGTGAATCAGGCCGGCAAAGCTCAATCCAACGCCGACAAGGCCGACAAGAAAGGTGAAGAGGCGTCGGGTTCAAACTCCGGCGCCGAGTCGCATGAAACGGCAAAAGATGCTGCTACTTCGAGCGACTCGGAAGACCTCGGTAAATCACCGAAACCTTGATCAGGTTCTACAAGGGTGGCGGCTGCACATCCTTGAACGTCAGCCCGACACTCCCGGTGACTTGCCACGGGTTGGCAGCACCGTGCTCGCTGAACGACACATGGTCGAACAGCGAATCCTTCAGCCCGTCGATCTGCGCCTTGGCCGGACCACTGAAGCGCACGCGCTCGAACACCAACCCCTGATGCCAGGCGTCGTGCTGACTGTCGCCCTTGACCTCGATCGCCTTGCCTTGAGCATTTTCGACGCTCACGTCGGCGACGCGGATATCGCGGAACTGCCCGGGAATGGTAGAGCGCTGGTAATCCAGCTTGGCGTTCGGATCGTTGTAGTCGAGGGTGAAAATGAACGCCTGCTTGAGCGTATTGCGGATTGCCGAGTCGCGGAAGATCACGTTACGCGCGCCGCCGCCCATGAAGTTGGTGCTCTTCATGCGCAAGCCGGCATCGGTGCCATCGGAAACGTTGTCTTCGGCGAGGATGTTTTGAATCCACGCGCCGGTATGGCTACCGGCAACCACCATGCCGTGGCCCTTGCGGAAGTAGTTATTGAAGATCCAGGCATCTTCCTGCGGCTTTTGCTGCACGGCATCCGCCCCGGTGCCCGCAGCAAAATTGACGCAGTCATCGCCGGTATCAAAGAAGTTGTTGAAGACCATCGCGCCCTTGCTGTTGGCGAATTCGATGCCGTCGCCGTTATTGGCGTCGTAGGTTTTATGCGTGGTATTGGCCAGCACCACATTCTCGGTTTCCAGGTTCATGATCCCGTGGAAGGCCGGATTCACCACGGTGAAACCGCCGTAGAAGACGTTTTTCACATTGCGCAGGGTGATCAGCGACGAGCGCATCTGGCCGTAGGCGTCCTTGACGTTCATGCCGCGCGCGACCGCTTGCTCGACTTGCGCCTTGGCCAGAATGCCGTCCTGCTGGTAGCGGGTGTTGTCGCTGGGCAGGTAGAAAGGCAATGGCTGACCGCGTTCATCGACGACGTCGGCGCGGCGCTTCCAGCCGTTGCCGTCAATCGTGCCTTTGCCGACGATACGGATATTTTCGAAGGACTGATGCTGACGCGAATCGCGCGGCAAGGCGTTGATCAGCGACGCTGGGCGCACGGTGCTCGAATAGGGATACTGGATGTAGCCGGCCAGCGGATAGTCTTCGGCACGCTCGGAACCCAACAGCGTTGCGCCCTCGGCGATTTCCAGGGTGATGTTGCTCTTCAGGTAAAGCGCCCCGCTTTTATAGGTGCCCTTGGGCAACCATACTTTGCAGCCGGGGGTGCAGGCGTCGATGGCGTTCTGGATCGCCAAAGTATCAAGGCTTTTGCCGTCACCCTTGGCGCCATATTTCCTGACATCGAACACGGCGGCAACCTTGCTCGTCCGTTGTAAAACGGGCGGGCTGTCGGCCGACTCTTTGCCATCGGTGCCCACCGAACGCACGGTGAATCGATAGGCCGTATCCGGTTTCAAGCCTTGCGCGGTGTAACTGTGGATGCCGATGCGATGGTGAAAACCGGCAACATCCTGTTCGTAGAAGCGGTCGATGTAAGGTTTGGCCGGCGAGACGCGGTCATTGTTGGCGTTGCTGCCGCCCAGCAACACACCGTTGGCGTAGACCCGGTAGTCGCTGATATCGGCGTGATCGGCGGGCTTTTCCCAGACCAGGATGATCTGCTGATCATCGTAGGCCAGGGTCGGCACCTGCAGTTTTGCCGGCGCCTCCAGCGCCCACGACGACACACTGCAAACCAGCGTCAACGCGGCCGCCAGTGACAAAGCCAAAGGCTGTTTGCGCCGCGTCGGAACAACATTTCGATAAGGCATGAGCACTCCTTGTTCAGGCCGACAATCCGGCTTCTTGCAGATATTGGCTGCGGTTGACGAACGTCTCGCGGGGCATTTCCACAACCTCCATCGACAACGACTCGACGTCCGGCAGTAAAGCCACCAACGCCGCCACGGTCGCCGAGGCCAGACGCCGGCGCTGTTCAGCGCTGCGCCCGGACAACACCGACAGGACGACGTGGACAAAATCGTCCGCGCCCGCGCCGCAGCGGTAATGCGTGAACGTATTGAGGCGCACCTTGATGTCCCCGGCCTTGAACAGGCCGAAGGCATCGAGGGCGTCATGCACGGCAGCGAGCAGGGTTTGCTCGCCGACACGCTGGGCCAGGGTTTGCGGGCAATCGATAAGACAATGCGGCATGTCGCGCTCCTTGATGGATCGGTTCAACCAGCGAGCTGGCGCACCGACTCCTGGCTGAAATCACGACTGGCCTGCACCAGCATCCGCGTGTAGGCGTGGCTTGCGAGATCCTGACTGAGCGCCTGACTGTCGAGCAGCTCGACGATCTTGCCCTGCTGCATCACCGCCACCCGATCACACAGGTGCGTGACCACACCGAGATCGTGAGTGACCATCAGGTAGGTGAGTTTCTCGCGACGGCGCAAATCCGCCAGCAGATTGAGAATCTCCGCCTGCACCGAGACATCCAGCGCCGAGGTCGGCTCATCGAGCAGCAACACGCGTGGCTCGAGAATCAGCGCACGGGCAATCGCCACCCGCTGGCGCTGGCCACCGGACAACTGATGCGGATAGCGGAAACGGTAACTGTCGTTCAGACCGACCTTGAGCAGGATCTCGTTGATCCGGTCGTCCTTGTCGCGCACGCCGTGAATAATCAGCGGCTCACGCAGCGCCGTGTCGACGGTGTGGCGCGGATGCAGCGAGCCGTAAGGGTCCTGGAACACCATCTGCACCTGACGGAAATGTTCCTTGGGAATCTTGTGCTGCAGCGGCGCGCCGGCAATGCTCAACTCGCCCGTCCAGTGCCGGTACTGCCCGGCCAGGCAGCGCAATACGGTGGTCTTGCCGGAGCCGGACTCCCCCACCAGGCCGAAGGATTCGCCGTCGGCGACACTGAGGCTGACGTCGTGCAGCACTTGATTGAGGGCCGGGCCGGCGCCGAAACTCAGGTTCAGCGCGTGTGCTTGGATCATGGACATGGTCGATTCCTCAGCAAGTCAGCCACAGTGGATCGCGTTGCAACACCGGCAACCGTTCACGTCGGTTGTCCATGCTCGGCAACGCCGCCATCAGGCCGCGGGTATAGGGATGTTGCGCATGTTGCAGGTCACCGGCGGCGAGCGATTCAACCACCCTGCCGGCGTACATCACCAACACGCGGTCGCAATAATTGCGCACAAGGTTGAGGTCATGACTGACGAATATCAGACCCATTTCCTGCTGTTCGACCAGTTCTTCCAGCACGTTGAGCACTTGCTGACGCACCGACACATCAAGGGCCGAGGTCGGCTCATCGGCGATGATCACCTGTGGTCGGGTGATGACCATCATCGCGATCATGATCCGCTGGCCCATACCACCGGAGACCTCATGCGGGTACAGGTTGTAGACCCGTTGCGGATCACGGATATGGACTTTTTCGAGCATTTCCAGCACCCGCTCGCGGGCCTCGCTGCGGCTGGCCTTGTGGTGCGCCAGATACGCCTCGGCGATTTGATCGCCGACCTTGACCACCGGGTTCAGCGAGTATTTCGGGTCCTGCATGATCATCGAAATGCGCTGGCCACGAATCTTCTGCATGACCTTTTCGCCGGCCGACAGCAGATCCACTTCACCGAACTGCATAGCCTTGGCGGTGATCCGCGCACTGGCCGGGTGCAGCTTCAACAGGCTACGACCGACCGTCGATTTGCCCGAGCCCGACTCACCGACAATGGCGAGTTTTTCCCGCCCGAGGGTGAAGGACACGTCGCGCACGGCGTGGGTTTCTTTCTGAGCATTGACGAAGCGCACATTGAGCCCTTCGACGTTCAATTTGATTGCAGACATACAGCCTCCGATTACTCGCTGCGCGGATCAAGAATGTCCCGCAGGCCGTCGCCCAACAGGTTGAAAGCCAGGCTGACCAACATGATTGCGGCCCCCGGAACAGCCACCAGCCACCAGCACTCAAGCATGTAGCGGCGCCCGGTGGAAATCATCGCGCCCCACTCCGGCGACGGCGCCTGTGCACCGAGACCAAGAAAGCCCAGAGCCGCTGCGGTGAGGATGATCCCGGCCATGTTCATGGTCAGGCGGATGATCACCGACGACATGCACATCGGCACAATGTGCCGCAGGATGATGCGCGTGGACGAAGCCCCTTGCAGCTCGACCGCCACGACAAAGTCGGCCTTGCGCAACGACAGGGTTTCGGCCCGCGCCAGTCGCGCGATCGGCGGCCACGACGTCAGCGCAATCGCTACCACCGCATGCTCCAGGCCCGGACCGAGCGCAGCGATGAATGCCAGCGCCAGCACCAGACTGGGGAAGGAAATGAAGATGTCGGTCAGGCGCATGAACACCGTGTCGACCACACCGCCGTAGTAGCCGGAGACGGTGCCGATAAACAGCCCGATCGGGCCGACGATCACGGTCACCAGGGTGATGATGTACAGCGTGATGCGCGAGCCGTAGACCAGCCGACTGAAGATATCCCGGCCGTATTCATCGGTGCCGAACCAGTGGGCAGCGCCCGGCGCCTGCAGGGCGTTGGCAAGGTTCTGCGCCACCGGATCATGGGTGGCGATCCACGGCGCAAACAGCGCCACCACTACCAGCACCAGCGCGACCAGCAATCCGGCCAGGGTCATCGGGTTGCGCAACAAGTGCCGCAAAACTTTCAGGGCACTTTTGCAGAAGGCGTCGAAGCTGGATCCGGGGGTACGATCGGACCGCCGCTTGGCGCTCGAATCAGTAGAAGACATGTTGGCAATCATGGGCATGTTCTCGGATTGAATTCAGGATCACCCGGCGCGTACGCCGACGCACCGGGCAGCGTTCAGCGTTGTTTGTAGACACCCAGATAACGCGTCGCTTCGGCATCATCACCGGCAAAACCCTTGACGTCGGCGGCGCTGACCACGGTGTCGGTCATCTGCGAAATCATCATGATCGGGCCTACCTGCTCGTCGTAGATTTTCTGTGCCTGGTGATACAGGTTCAGACGCTGGCCGGCATCGCGTTCGACCCCGGCCTGATCAATCAGGCTATTGAGCTGCGGGCTGAAAAACGATGCGCGCCAGCCCTGGAAATTCGGCAGGCCGGCGTCATCGCTGTTGTTGGGGTTGTAGGCAAACGTGCGCAGGCTGAAATACGGATGCGGATAGCGCTCGGCCCCGCGCGCAACGATGATGTCGAAGTTGCGCGCGCGCATGGCGCCGTACACCTGGTTGCCAGTGCCGTTGACGATACTGGCCTTGATCCCGCCCTCGGCCAGCGTCGCTTGCAGGCGCGCGGCGATGTCGATAAAGGGCGGCTCTGACAATGTGCGAATGGTCGTGGTGAAGCCGTCCGGATAACCCGCTTCGGCGAGGAGTTTTTTCGCCTTGGCGACGTCCATGTGATAACCCGGATCCGGCAGGCGCGCCGCCAGACTGAGTTGCATCGGCTGCTGATTCAGCTGGCCGTAATACGGCATCACCTGTTCGTCCAGGCCCTTGTAGTCGATCAGGTTACGCACCGCTTCGCGCACTTTGGGATTGGCAAATTCGGGCTGCTTCATGCTCAGCGCGACGTAGTACAGGGTGCCGCGCGGCAGTGACTGCACGTGGATTTTTTCCGAACCGTCGATGGCGCGGATGTCCGGTGCGGCCATGCCATACGCCAGATCGAGATCACCGCGCTCCAGCATCAGGCGCAGCGACTGCGATTCAGTCATGTGCCGCACCACCACGCGCTTGAGCTTGGCAGCACCAGCCCAGTAACCGTCGAAGCGGGTCAGCAACAGCGAGTCGTTCGCCGTCCATTTGCTCAGCACAAAGGGGCCGCTGCCGGCCTCGTTGGTCACCAGCCAGTTAGCACCGAGGTCAGCGTTTTTCTCATGCGCCAAAGCCGTTTTGCGATCGATCACCACCGCGCTTGGCGAGATCGCCAGCGAGTCGATCAACAACAGCGGGTCCATGGTTTGCGGCAAGTCGATAACCAGCGTGTGGGCATCGCTGGCGCGGATCAGTGACTGAATGTTGTCGACGTTATAACCGTAGGCTTTCCAGGTCGTGGCCAGGCCGAAGTTGAGCTTCATCACCCGGTACAGCGACCAGGCCACGTCTTCAGCGGTCAGCGGATTACCGGAGTGAAACTTCACGTCCTGACGCAAATGAAAGGTTATCTGCTTGCCGTCGTCGCTGATCGTCCAGCGCTCGGCCAGTTGCGGTAGATGCTGTTCCGGATTGCCCTGATCTCGCTTGACCAGAGTGTCGTAAAGATTGGCGTTGACGCCAGAAGCGTCGAGGCCTGGCGCGTTGGCCGGATCGATGGAAAACAGGTTGACCATGCTCATGCCGACGATCAGTTGATCGGCCGGCGTCTTGGCGTTGGCTTGTGTCATCGGCACCAGCGCCAGGATCGCCGCTAACAGGCCAGCGTGCAGTTTGGTAAATGCAGTCGTCATTGAAAAATCCTTCTTTTTATAATTTTTATTGCTGCTGCCAAGCGTGTTAACGGGTGCGGGGGTCGAAGACCTTGTACAAGGCATCGCTGATCAGGTTGAGCGCGACAAAAATCAAACCGATCACCAGCACACAGCCCATCACCGCGTTCATGTCGCCGAGCATCAGGCTGCTGGTCAGGTACTGGCCGAAACCGGGCCAGGCAAAAACCGTTTCGATCAGCACCGCGCCTTCGAGCAGCGAGCCGTAAGCCAGCGCCACCACTGTGAGCAGTTGCACGAGGATGTTGCGAAAAGCGTGCCCCCAGACCACCTGGCGGCGCGACAACCCCTTGACCCGAGCGGTGATGATGTACTCCTGGGACAGTTGCTCGAGCATGAAGCTGCGCGTCATCCGACTGATGTAAGCCACCGAGTTCAGCCCGAGGATCAGCGCCGGCAAGACGATGTGGCGCAAGGCGCTGGCGAAGGCTTCCCAATCACCTGCCAGGCTTGAATCGATCAGCAACAGCCCGGTGACTTCGGGCACCATGCCGTCGTACGCCAGATCTATGCGACCGGCGCCCCCGGCCCAGCCGAGCCAGGCGTAAAACACCAGCAAACCCATCATGCCCAGCCAGAAAATCGGCATGGAATAGCCGAACAGGGTAATCACTCGCGCGACATGATCGCCCAGTCGCCCCTGATTGCTCGCCGCGCAAACGCCCAGCGGCAAACCGATCAGCACACCGAAGAGAATGGCCAGGGTCGCCAGTTCGATAGTGGCCGGGAACACCCGGCGGATGTCATCGAGCACCGGGTGCCCGGTCAACAGCGCGTTGCCGAAATTACCGTGCAGCAGGTCATTGAGGTACAGGCCGAACTGGGTCCAGATCGGCTTGTCGAGCCCCATCGCCCGGTACACCTGATCGTAGGTCGAGCTGTCGGCGTCCGGCCCGACCACCGCCAGCACCGGATCGAGCGGCATCACCCGACCGATGATAAACGTCAGCGCCAACAGGCCCAGTAACGTCACCAGTACCGTGCTGGCACGCCGCGCAGTATTGGAGGCGCGGGCTCCCATGGCAGAGGCAGTCATAACAAACATAGTCAGCTCCTGATAATACGGTCGCCGGTGCACCCGGCACGCGAAGTTCATCCGTGCATTTCAGCGTTTTTTGTAGACGTCTTTGTAGCGCGTGGTCGCGGCCGTGTGCCCCTGAAAATCGGCAACATCGGCGTAGACCAGCACCGTGTCGGTCATCTGCGAGACCGGCAGAATGGCGCCCACTTGCTGATCGAGTTGTTGCTGAATGTCCTGATACTGCGCCTGCTGTTTCTGCGCATCGGGCTCGACTTCGGCACTCTCGATCAACTGATTCAACGCGGGACTGTAAAACGAAGTGCGCCAGCCCTGGAAGTTGCTCAGCTTGGCTTCGTCACGGTTATCCGGGTTGTACACCAGCGTGCGCAGGCTCGAATGGGGATGACGTTCGGCACCGCCACCGCCACGGCCGACGATGATGTCGAAACTGCGCTCACGCATGGCGCCGTAGATCTGGTTACCGGTGCCGGTGATGATGCTGGCTTCGATCCCGGCCTGCGCCAGCGTCGATTGCAGATTGGAGGCAATGTTGATGAACGGCGGCTCGGCCAGCACGCGAATGCTGGTCTTGAACCCGTTGGGGTAACCGGCGTCGGCGAGGAGTTTTTTGGCCTCATCGACATTCAGTCGATAACCGGGATCCGGCAGGCGCGCAGCCAAGCCCAACGGCATCGGCCGCTGATTGATCACGCCGTAGTGCGGCATGACGGTCTGGTTGATGCCCTGGTAGTCGATCAACGAGCGCACGGCTTTGCGCACGCGCGCGTCGGCGAACATCGGCTGCTTCACACTCAGTGCGACGTAGTACAGCGTGCCGCGTTGCAGGGTTTGCGTGCGGACTTTGTCGCTTTTCTGCAAGGCCTGAATGTCCGGCGCCGACATGCCTTTGGCGATGTCGAGGTCGCCCCGTTCGATCATCAGACGCAACGACTGCGACTCGGTCATGTTGCGCATGACAATGCGCTTGAGCTTGGCCGGGCCACCCCAATAACCGTCGAAACGGCTCATCAGAATCACGTCGTTAGCCCGCCAGTCATTGAGCACGAAGGCACCACTGCCGGCGGCGTGCGTCACCAGCCAGGCGGCGCCCTGGTCATTGTTCTTCTGGTGTTCGAGGACTTTTTTGCGATCAAGAATGAAGGCGCTTGGCGACGTCGCCAGCGTGTTGAGCACCAACTGTGGGTCGGTGGGTCGCGGCAGTTCAATGACGAAGGTATTGGCATCGGTCGCGCGCATCGAACGCTCGACATTGTCGGCGGTAAAACCGTAAGCCTTCCAGGTCGACGCCAATGCGAGATTGAGTTTGAGCACGCGCTGCAACGACCAGGCGACGTCTTCGGCGCTCAACGGGTTGCCTGATTGAAATTGCACGCCCTGGCGCAGATTGAAGGTCAGTGTCTTGCGGTCGTCGCTGACTTGCCAGCGCTCGGCGAGTGCCGGCAACAGCCGATCCGGCGCAGCGACGTCTTGCACCAGCAACATGTCATAGAGATTGGCATTGATCTCCGACACGTCCAGGCCGGTGGCGGCTGCCGGGTCGAGGGACAGCAGATTGATCATGCTCATGCCGACGATCAATTGATCGGCCGGGGTTTTGGCATGGACGACAGGTAGCGCGGTCACCGTCAGGGTAGCCGCCAAAACCCGCGCCCACAGCGAAGGAAGAATGTTCATAGCGAGAGTGCCTTTCTTATATTTATAGGGCTCTCGGACAGCCCGGCATGCACCGGGCAGCCCGCGTACACGTCAGAAGCTTTTAAGCGTGTTCATCTCGATGAAGTTGAAGTCGATGTCTTCGCCCAGACCCGGCAGGTCGGACAAATGCACAAAACCGTCGCTGTCCATCGGGTCGACCAGGCGCTTGAGGTACGCCGGCACCTCGTCGTAATCCAGGTACGGGTGCAGCAAGCCGCGCTCGTACCAGGTGCAGTTCTTGATCGCGCCGACCACTGTCAGGTTGGCTGCGCCGTTGCCATGGATTTCGCAGTCCATGCCAAACGACTCGGCCATGTGCGCGACTTTCAGGCAAGGTCCGATCCCGCCGACACCGGCAACACCGGCACGCAGGATGTCGCAAACGTCGTGCTTGACCCAACTGGCCCGGCTCAGGTGTTTGCCGGACAGGGTTTCCGGGCCGAGTACCGGAATGTCCAGTTGCCCCGCCAGCCAGGCATAGGATTCGGCGGACTCTTCCATCATCGGTTCTTCGAACCAGGCGAAGTCGAGTTTTTCCAGTTCGCGTCCGATGTACAACGCTTCGGTGCGGCTGTACCAGTGATAACCGTCGAGCATCAAGGCGATGTCCGGGCCCACCGCTTCGCGCACTGCCGCACAAGCTTTGACGTCAATGCGCGGGCTCGGTGCGAACGAGACCGGCGGCATCCAGGTGTGCAACTTGATCGCCTTGTAGCCGCGCTTGACCAGCGTTTCGGCAAAGCGTCCGTAGTCTTCCGGCGTCGCCAGGCCCTCAGGCAATTCATCGCCACACATGGTTGAGCCGTACGCCGGCACCTTGTCGCGAAAGCCGCCGATCAACTTGTGCACCGGTACGCCGAGCTTGCGCCCCGCCCAGTCCCACAACGCCTGCTCGACCAACGCCAGCGCGCGATCAGTCAACTGGCTGGCGCTGCCACGCTGCCAGTGCGCCAGGTCATGCCAGATCTTTTCGCGATCGAAGGCGTTCTGCCCGACCAGCACCTTGCGCACAAAACCATCCAGCACGTAAGGACGAATCAGCTCCGGCGCACCGAGGGCGTAACCCTCCTTGCCGTCTTCGGTCTGGATGCGCAGCAACGCCATTTGCGCCTGACTGACATCACCGGGATGAGCATGACCGGCGCTGTCGACTGCGCGGCGGGTGGGATAGGAAAAAACCTGGACGTTGACTGCTGTGATTCTCATGGACGTCTTGAGCCTTCTTATTGGATTTGTGACAGGAGTGTCGTCGGTTGCGACCGATCATAGGTCATCGTACAACACTTGAAAAGACCCAATAACTCTTCTTCGAATCGAAGCCTTTTCGACTAAACGTCCAGCAAAGCGCCATATTTAAAGATGACTGCGGAATAACATGACTGGCGTTATAGGCCTATTCACAGGGCGCATATGTTTCAAAGTGTTTCCAAACAAGCAAAATGACGTAGACGAGTCATCTTGTCGTACGATAACTTATATCTGCGCCTCAAATGAGAGCCATACGCAACATCGCGGTGCCTGTAGTACTCGTCAAACGACCCTAACAAAAACAAAAAAGAAGACCGTATGAACACCACCCTACGCACGCTCGTCACTGTCGCGGCCCTCGGCCTGCCCTTCTCTGTCAATGCTGACTCTGCCAGCCTCAACTACCGCCATCAGTACACCGAGGAGGACAGCGCCCACGCCGACCGAATCAAGCTCAATTACCGCCTGGACAGTGGACTGGGGTTTGAGGCGGAGATGAAATACCGCACGGCCGGTGACCGCAAAGATGTCGCCTACGACAACATGGTCAACAACGGCCATGAGTTCACCGTGAGCTACAACTACAAGCTCAGCGCGCAGTCGACGCTGACCCCGGCATTTCAAATGGACAGTTCCAAAGATGCGACCGCCTACAAGTTCGGCCTCAAGTACAACTACAAAATCGACGACGCCTTCTACGTCGCGACGCGCTATCGCCTGGACCTGCGCAAACTCGACCGCGATCAGGTCAACAAAGACATGCCTGATCACTACAAAGATGACCAGACCACCCACCGCTTCGAAGGCTGGCTCGGCTACACGCCAGCCAACAAGTGGGCTTACGAATATCAGTTCATCTATTTCAAGACCGACTACATCCGCTACGACAACAAGAAGAGCGACTACGAACAGAACCTGATCGTCAAATACAAGCTCACCAAACAATGGGCGCCCTTCATGGAAATCGGCGACATCAAAGTCGAGTCCACCTCACCTGACCGCCAGGCTCGCTGGCGTCTGGGCGTGCAGTACAACTTCATGTAAGCCGCGCGCCGCATTTGCCTGGCGAGCGCGCATCGCTTGTCGGGCAGAAACCCCGCCGCTCCCCCCTTTCACCACCGCGTAATGGAAGACCCGACCATGACCACACACGCTACGCAAGCCAAACCCTTCAAGCGTATTTTGCTGACCGGCGGCGCCGGTGGGCTCGGTCAGATTCTGCGAGAAACCCTGCAGGTTCACGCCGACATCGTCCGCGCCTCGGACATCAGTGCGATGGCGCCGAGCCGCGGCGTACATGACGAAGTGATCAACTGCAATCTGAGCGACAAGGCCGCTGTCGCGGCGCTGGTCGAGGGCGTCGATGCCATCGTGCATTTGGGCGGGATCTCGGTGGAGCGATCCTTCGAAGAAATCCTCGAGGCGAATATTCGCGGCACGTTTCATGTTTATGAGGCCGCGCGTCTGCACGGGGTCAAGCGCATCGTGTTCGCCAGCTCCAACCACGTCACCGGTTTCTACTCGCAGGACGAACAGATCGACGCCCATTCGCCGCGTCGCCCGGACGGTTACTACGGCTTGTCGAAGGCTTACGGCGAGGACATGGCAACGTTCTATTTCCACCGCTATGGCATCGAAACAGTGAGCCTGCGCATCGGCTCCTCATTTCCCGAACCGCGCAACCTGCGCATGCTGGCGACCTGGCTGAGCTATACCGATCTGGAGCATCTGATCGCCCGTGCACTATTGGCCAGCGATGTCGGGCACAGCGTGGTGTACGGGGTGTCCGCCAACCGTGATCAGTGGTGGAGCAATCGGCACGCCGCGCACCTGGGCTTTGCGCCGCAGGACAGCTCCGAAGCCTTTCGCACAAAGGTCGAACAACAACCGGCACTCGCTGCCGACCATCCCGACCGCGTGTATCAGGGCGGCGCCTTTACCGCTGCAGGTCCGTTTGAAACAACGGCGCAGACACGATCATGAATGCCGAACTGATTGTCGATGCGCGCAACGCCACCGGGGAAAGCCCGGTCTGGCAAGCTGACGAAAATGCGTTGTATTGGGTGGATATTCCGGCCGGCCGCTTGCATCGCTGGCAGCTCGATGGCCAGACCGACTGCTGGCAGGCGCACGAAATGCTCGCCTGTATCGCCCGCAGTGAAGCGGGACATTGGCTTGGCGCGCAGGAAAGTGGCCTGTTCAAACTGCGCCCGCAGGCTGACGGACGTCTGGCTGCGGAAAAGCTCATCGGCGTCGAGCATGCCCGCCCGCGCATGCGTTTCAATGATGGTCGCTGCGATCGTCAGGGACGCTTTTGGGCCAGCTCGATGCCAACCGCCATGGGCGCCGAGGCGGTCGGCGCGCTCTATCGCTACGACGGACAAAACCCGAACGATGTATCGATGCTGGCGCCGCAACTGGAGGACCTCGTGGTGCCCAACGGCCTGGCGTTCAGCCCCGACGGGGGCATCATGTATCTGTCCGATTCGCACCCGAGCCGGCAACTGATCTGGGCCTTCGATTACGACATCGACAGCGGTACGCCGCACAACCGCCGCCTGTTCGTCGACATGAACGACCACCCCGGTCGACCGGACGGTGCCGCCGTCGATTCACACGGCTGTTACTGGATCTGCGCAATTGATGCCGGCCTGGTGCTGCGCTTTACCCCACAGGGGAAACTGGATCGCGCGCTGCCGGTGCCGGTGAAGAAACCGACGATGTGTGCCTTTGGCGGCCCTCGGCTCGACACCCTGTTTGTCACTTCGATTCGCCCGCAAGGCATCGATCTCGCTGACCAGCCATTGGCGGGCGGGGTGTTCGCCCTCAATCCGGGCGTTCAAGGCCTGCCCGAACCCAAGGCACGCGCCTGAGGCTTCAGACGTTCAATGCCGCCGCGTCTGCGGCCTCGTAGGCTCGGCGCAGACGCTCGCGGCTGTTGGATAGATGCAAACGCATGGCTGCGCGCGCGGCGTCGGAATCACGCCGGACAATCGCAATGTAAATGTCTTCATGCTCGCGACTGAGGCGCTCCAGATAGGGCTCCTTGCGGTCATTCTCCAGGCGTTTGGAATGCAGGCGTGTGCGCGGCAGAATGTTCGCGCCCAGGTGCAGCATGATGTCGGTGAAATAGCGGTTGCCAGTGGCCAGCGCAATTTGCTGGTGGAACTGGAAATCCGCCGACACGGCGTAGTCGACACTGACGGCGCGGGAGTTGATGGCGTCCAGCGAATCACGCATCAGTTGCAGTTGCTCATCGGTACGTCGTGCACACGCCAGGCCAGCGGCCTCGACCTCAAGGGTGATGCGCAACTCAAGCACCGCCAAGACATCCGCAAGCGTGACGATGCTGTCCGGATCAATGCGAAAACCGCTGGGGCTGGGAATGTCCTGAACAAAGGTGCCGATACCGTGCCGGGTTTCTACCAGGCCGGCCGCCTGCAGACGCGACATCGCCTCGCGCACGACGGTGCGACTGACGCCGTGCTCGGCCATGACCTGAGATTCAGTCGGCAGCTTCGTCGCGCGCGCGAGTTCGCCGCTGCAAATGCGTCGGGACAGCTCGGTGACCAGGTCCTCCGCCAGGCTGCGATGCCGGCGACGAACATTGGGTGTGGCGTTGGATCTGTCCATCAGCAACAAAAATCTCGAATTTTCGAATAATTACGCATCATAGCCCATTCAGTTGTACGACAACGCACCAGTTCACATGATAGGATTTCTCATGCAGCGGACGTTCGATTCGCTGCAATGGCGATAAGGACGTCCGCTCGAGAAACACGTCGAAATTTCGCGTGTAAAACACTCAAGTTAATCAAGGATCTGATTACTCATGACAAAACCAACAACCTTCACGGCCTGCAAACTGGCCAGCGCCATCGTCGGCAGCCTGCTGTTTTCCAGCCTGCCTGCACAAGCGGCCGATATCTGGCTGGATGTTGCAACGACTGGCTGGGCCACGCAAAACGGTGGCACCAAGGGTGGCTCCAAAGCCGCAGCCAACAACATCTACACCGTGAAGAACGCCGCCGAACTGAAAGCTGCACTTAGCGCCTCGGTCGGTACCAACGGTCGCATCATCAAGATTACCGGGCTCATCGATATCAGCGAAGGTAAAGCTTATACGACGACTGCCGATATGAAAAAGCGCGGCCGTCTGGATATCCCCGGCAAGACGACCATCGTCGGTACGAGCAGCACGGCGGAGATCCGCGAGGGTTTCTTCTATGCCAAGGAAAACGATGTGATCATCCGCAACATCACCATCGAAAACCCGTGGGATCCGGAGCCGATCTGGGACGCCAATGACGGCAGCGCCGGCAACTGGAACTCCGAGTACGACGGACTGACCATCGAAGGCGCCAACAATGTGTGGGTCGACCATGTCACCTTCACCGATGGCCGCCGCACCGATGACCAGAACGGCACTGCCAACGGTCGTCCAAAGCAACATCACGACGGCGCACTGGACGTGAAAAACGGTGCCAACTACGTGACCATTTCCTACTCGGCGTTCAAATCGCACGAGAAGAACAACCTGATCGGTTCCAGCGACAGCCGTACCACCGATGACGGCAAGCTCAAGGTCACGATCCACAACACCCTGTTCGAAAACATCTCCGCACGCGCACCCCGCGTTCGCTTCGGCCAGGTGCACCTGTACAACAACTATCATGTGGGCAGCACCAGCCATAAGGTCTACCCGTTCAGTTACGCGCACGGTGTGGGTAAAAACTCGAAGATTTTTTCCGAGAAGAACGCGTTCGAAATCTCCGGCATCAGCGGCTGCGACAAAATCGCCGGCGATTATGGTGGCAGCGTTTACCGCGACCAAGGCTCGACACTCAATGGCAGCGCACTAAGCTGTTCGTGGAGTTCGAGCATCGGCTGGACCCCGCCTTACAGCTACACCCCGCTGAACGCGGACAAAGTCGCTGCCGACGTTAAGGCCAAGGCTGGCGCTGGCAAGATCTGATTGATCGATGTAACCGTGTGAATGAAAAGCCCTCGGTGACGAGGGCTTTTTCATGTCTGCTTGGAGAGCGTGCGGGGAGTGGAATTCTGGGAAAGTTTGGATTATTCATTGCCCTGACTGGCCTCATCGCTGGCAAGCCAGCTCCCACAAGTTTTCTGTTGTGACACAGATCGCATCAACAACACCGTCCCCTGTGGGAGCTGGCTTGCCAGCGATGGGGCCAAGTCAGACACCATCAAAACCTGCTACTGGACCAGTTGATTAATCTCAATGATCGGCAACAACACCGCCATCACAATCACCAGCACCACCCCGCCCATCACCACAATCATCAACGGCTCCAGCAACGCGGTCATGCCCATCGCCCGCCGTTCGATATCCCGCGACAGGGTTTGCGCTGCGCGCTCAAGCATCGGTGGCAGTGAACCGGTTTTCTCGCCACTCGCGATCAGGTGAATCAACACCGGTGGGAAGACGTTTTCCATGCGCAACGCGGCGGCGAGGTTGACCCCTTCGCGCACCTTGGCCGTGGCCTCAGTGACGCTCAAACTCAAGCGATCGTTGGACAAGGTCTGTCGCGCCGCTTCCAGTGCACGCAACAACGGCACGCCGGCGCCGCCGAGAATCGCCAGCGTCGAGGCGAAACGTGCGGTATTCAGACCGAGGATGAAACGCCCGAGCAGCGGCAATTTCAGCACCCGATGATGCCAACTCAAACGTGCCGCCGGATTGCGCAGATACAGACGCCAGCTCCAGAACGCCCCTGCGATGATCG
>NZ_JBITSX010000012.1:0-80607 GCF_044541255.1 Pseudomonas sp. NPDC085632
ATAAAACTGCCGCCAATGATATTCCCCGCCAGCGTCGGCCCCGCGACGACCATCCCGCGCCAACCGATCAGACCTACACGTTTCATCGCAACTACACCTTCTTGAAAAGTGGGCCGCTGCTTTGTATTGAATTTCGCAGCGGGCCCGAGAGATTACAGATTCCGCAGCGCGGCGACTACTGCGTCGCCCATTTCCTGCGTACCGACTTTGGTGCAACCGACCGAATAGATGTCACCGGTGCGCAAGCCTTGATCCAGCACCACGCTCACGGCTTTCTCGATGGCATCGGCCGCGTCGTGCAGATTGAAGCTGTAACGCAGCATCATCGACACCGACAGGATGGTCGCCAATGGGTTGGCGATGCCTTTGCCGGCGATGTCCGGCGCCGAACCGTGGCAAGGCTCGTACATGCCCTTGTTGTTGGAATCCAGCGAGGCCGACGGCAGCATGCCGATGGAACCGGTGAGCATCGACGCTTCGTCGGACAGAATGTCGCCGAACATATTGTCGGTGACGATCACGTCGAACTGCTTCGGCGCGCGCACCAGTTGCATGGCGGCGTTGTCGACGTACATGTGGCTCAGTTCGACTTGCGGATAATCCTTGGCCACTTCTTCGACGATTTCACGCCACAGTTGGCTGGACGCCAGCACGTTGGCCTTGTCCACCGAGCAAAGCTTCTTGCCACGGACCATGGCCATGTCGAAACCGACGCGGGCGATGCGGCGGATTTCGCTTTCGCTGTACGGCAGCGTGTCGTAGGACTGACGCTCGCCATTTTCCAGCGTACGGGTGCCGCGTGGCGCGCCGAAGTAGATGCCGCCGGTCAGCTCACGGACGATCAGGATGTCCAGGCCAGCAACGATTTCCGGCTTCAGGCTCGACGCGTCGGCCAGTTGCGGGTACAGGATCGCCGGACGCAGGTTGCCGAACAGGCCCAACTGCGCACGAATTTTCAGCAGGCCGCGCTCAGGGCGGATGTCACGTTCGATGGTGTCCCATTTCGGACCGCCAACGGCACCCAGCAGTACGGCGTCGGCAGCGCGGGCACGGTCGAGGGTTTCGTCAGCCAGCGGCACGCCGTGCTTGTCGATGGCGGCGCCACCGATCACGTCATGGCTCAGCTCGAAACCCAGGCTGTACTTGTCGTTGGCCAGTTCCAGCACCTTGACCGCTTCGGCCATGATTTCCGGACCAATACCGTCACCTGGGAGAATCAGAATCTGCTTGCTCATGCTTTCCTCGTGTCTTCAGTCGGTGCGCCATCTCAGGCGCGCCCGGAAAAATTCTTATCGCTCAGCCATCAGTACGATCACATCTGTACTGAACGAGCCGTCGGCATCAATCTCAAAATACTCGCGCACTTCGTTGCCCATCGATTGCTGCAACTGGCGGATCGCCGCACGCATCACCTCGGGTGTACGCATGCGCTCAACCCAGGTGGTGTACTCCAGACGCAGGCGCTGACGCGTGGTACTGCGCACATGCAACCCGGCCTCGCTGACCTGGCGCAGCCATTCAGCGGCAGAATAATCGCGCACATGGCTGGTGTCGCGCAGCACTTCGACGCTTTGCAGGTAAGTGTCGAACAACGGACTGCCCGGTGACAACACATCCACGAACGCCGCCACACCGCCCGGCTTCAGCACCCGGCGCACTTCGCGCAGGGCCACGCCGAGATCGCTCCAGTGATGCGCCGAATAACGGCTGAACACGAAGTCGAACTCGCCGTCGGCAAACGGCAGACGCTCGGCGGCGCCGTTGACCGTGGCAATGTTGCTCATACCGCGATCAACGGCAGCGGCGGCGACCACGTCGAGCATTTGCTGCGACAGGTCGTAGGCGACCACTTCCTTGACCAGCGGCGCGACGTGGAAACTGACGTGACCGGCGCCGCAACCCAAGTCCAGCACGCGAGCCTCGCCCTGCCCGACCAGCTCAGCCTGTAGCAGGGCGAATTCGGTGCCTTGCGCGTGAACGGCGCTGCTCAGGTAGGCGGCGGCCTGTTCACCGAATTGCTTTTGTACGACCTGGGTGTGTTGGGCGGTGCTGGTCATGGGGACTTCCCTTTGATCTTGTGGTGCCTGTTCCGGCCTCATCGCTGGCAAGCCAGCTCCCACAGGGATTTGCGGTGTTCACAAAACCTGTGGGAGCTGGCTTGCCAGCGATGGGGCCGGCCCTGACTACATCAATTCCGAATCAATCACGCGTCGCGGAACAACCACGGCTGGCTCACACGATGCCTGGCCTCAAACGTCGCAATCGCATCACCGTCCTGCAGGGTCAAACCGATATCGTCGAGACCGTTCAACAGGCAATGCTTGCGGAACGCATCGATCTCGAAGCTGTACACCTTGCCATCCGGACGCGTCACGGTCTGCGCCTGCAGATCGACCTGCAATTGATAACCCGGATTCGCTTCAACCTGCTTGAACAGTTCATCGACTTCGGCGTCGCTCAAGATGATCGGCAACAAGCCGTTCTTGAAGCTGTTGTTGAAGAAGATATCGGCATAGCTCGGCGCGATGATGCTGCGGAAACCGTATTCTTCCAGCGCCCACGGCGCATGTTCACGGCTGGAACCGCAACCGAAGTTCTCGCGGGCCAGCAACACGCTGGCGCCTTGATAACGCTCGGCGTTGAGGACGAAGTCCTTGTTCAACGGACGCTTGGAATTGTCCTGATACGGTTGCCCGACATCGAGGTAACGCCATTCATCGAACAGGTTCGGGCCGAAACCGGTGCGCTTGATCGACTTCAAAAACTGTTTCGGAATGATTTGGTCGGTGTCGACGTTGGCACGATCCAAAGGCGCGACAAGACCCGTGTGCTGAGTAAAAGCTTTCATGCTGCGCTCCTTAAATCAATTCGCGAACGTCGATGAAACGACCGTTCACCGCTGCCGCCGCCGCCATGGCCGGGCTGACGAGGTGGGTACGGCCACCGGCGCCCTGACGGCCTTCGAAGTTACGGTTGGAGGTCGAGGCGCAGTGCTCGCCGGACTCCAAACGGTCCGGGTTCATCGCCAGGCACATCGAGCAACCCGGCTCACGCCATTCGAAACCGGCCTCGAGGAAAATCTTGTCGAGGCCTTCGGCTTCGGCTTGCGCCTTGACCAGACCCGAGCCCGGCACCACGATCGCCTGCTTGATGGTCGAAGCAACTTTACGACCCTTGGCGATCACCGCCGCAGCGCGCAAATCTTCGATCCGCGAGTTGGTGCAGGAACCGATGAACACGCGATCCAGTTGAATGTCGGTGATCGCCTGATTGGCGGTCAAACCCATGTACTTCAAGGCGCGGACGATCGAGTCGCGCTTGACCAGATCCATTTCTTTCGCTGGATCCGGCACGTTTTGGTCAACGGCCAAGACCATCTCGGGCGAAGTGCCCCAGCTGACTTGCGGCTTGATCTGCGCAGCATCGAGCTCTACCACGGTGTCGAACTTAGCGTCGGCATCGGAGACCAGGTCTTTCCAGGCTTCGACGGCCATGTCCCATTCCGCGCCTTTCGGGGCGAATGGACGGCCCTTCACGTAGTCGACGGTCTTCTGATCCGCTGCCACCAGACCCACGCGGGCGCCGGCTTCGATGGACATGTTGCAGATGGTCATGCGGCCTTCGACAGACAAGTCGCGGATCGCGCTGCCAGCGAATTCGATGGCGTGGCCGTTACCGCCGGCGGTGCCGATCTTGCCGATGACCGCGAGGACGATGTCCTTGGCAGTCACGCCGAACGGCAATTGCCCTTCAACGCGCACCAGCATGTTTTTCATTTTCTTCGCGACCAGGCACTGGGTGGCGAGCACGTGCTCGACCTCGGAGGTGCCGATACCGTGAGCCAAAGCACCGAAGGCGCCGTGGGTCGAGGTGTGCGAGTCGCCGCAGACCACGGTCATGCCCGGCAAGGTTGCGCCCTGCTCCGGGCTGATCACGTGGACGATGCCTTGGCGCACGTCGTTCATCTTGAACTCGACGATGCCGTATTCATCGCAGTTGTCGTCGAGGGTCTGAACCTGCAAACGCGAGACCTGATCGGCAATGGCTTCGATGCCGCCCTTGCGCTCTGGGGTGGTCGGTACGTTGTGGTCCGGGGTCGCGATGTTGGCATCGATGCGCCAAGGCTTGCGCCCGGCCAGACGCAGGCCTTCGAAGGCTTGTGGCGAGGTCACTTCGTGGATGATGTGACGATCGATATAGATCAGCGCCGAGCCATCGTCGCGCTGCTTGACCAAATGCGAATCCCAGAGCTTGTCGTAGAGCGTTTTGCCGGCCATCAGACGGTTCCTCATCAGCTTGTTTCTATGCCCTGGGCTTATCAATAACCCTTTGGCTTGTGAGGCCGATCCTATGGGGTTAGATTAAATAACTCAAATTCATATTTTTTATGCTTTGGATAACCAACTGGAATACGTACATGGATCTGGCCAACCTCAACGCTTTTATCGCGATTGCCGAAACCGGTAGCTTCTCTAACGCCGGCGAACGCTTGCACCTGACACAACCGGCAATCAGCAAGCGTATCGCCGGGCTGGAGCAACAATTGAAGGTGCGCCTATTCGACAGGCTGGGCCGTGAAGTCGGTCTGACCGAGGCCGGCCGCGCCCTGCTGCCGCGGGCTTATCAAATTCTCAACGTACTGGATGACACCCGTCGTGCCCTGACCAATCTGACCGGCGAAGTCAGCGGGCGCCTGACCCTGGCCACCAGTCACCATATCGGTTTGCACCGTTTGCCACCGTTATTAAGGGAGTTCACCCGCCGCTACCCACAGGTGGCGCTGGATATTCAGTTCCTCGATTCGGAAGTGGCCTACGAAGAAATTCTTCATGGCCGCGCTGAACTGGCCGTCATCACCCTGGCGCCGGAGCCTCACGCACTGGTCAAGGCCACCCCGGTGTGGGACGACCCGCTGGATTTCGTGGTCGCCCCGGAGCATTCGCTGATCAATAACGGTGCCGTCAGTCTGGCGGACATTGCCGGTCATCCGGCAGTTTTCCCCGGCGGCAACACCTTTACCCACCATATTGTCCAACGCTTGTTCGAGGCCCAGGGACTGACGCCGAACATCGCCATGAGCACCAACTACCTGGAAACCATCAAGATGATGGTGTCGATTGGTCTGGCCTGGAGCGTTTTGCCACGCACCATGCTCGACGAACAGGTGGCGAGCATCGTATTGCCGGGCATACAGCTCAGTCGCCAGCTAGGCTATATCTTGCACACCGAACGGACGCTATCGAATGCGGCAAGAGCGTTTATGGCCTTGCTGGATGCACAAATCGATCTGCCAGGGACTTGAGGCCAACTTGTGCTACTCCTATAGAGCCGCTACCCCTGTGCCTAACGCCACCATCAGCTCAAGGCCTGTCCACAATGCCGAAATCTGTTGACCGAATTCCGCCGATGCCGCGTATTCAGGCGATTGACCCGCGACATTCCGAGCAGAGCTGGGAGAGTGCGCCGCAGTTGTTGGCTGCACTCAACGGCGCACGGCTCGGCGCCTGGTATTGGGATATCGAGCGTGGGCAGATCAGTTGGTCACGCGGCACCCAGGCCTTGTTCGGCTTCGATCCTCGGCAACCGCTGCCCGAAGATCTGGAGTACCTCGACCTGCTGCCGCCGGAAGACCGGGCGAAAACCGTTCGCGCCTTCCACGCGGTGATTGCCGGGGCGCCGCTGGAACAAGCGATGCACCACCGCATCCGCTGGCCTGACGGCAGCCTGCACTGGCTGGAGATCAGCGGCAGCTTGTTACCGGATAAAAACGGCCGCCCCCGAATGATCGGGGTGATTCGCGAAATCACCCACCAGCGCCAACGCGAGCAAGCCCTGAGCAGCTCCGAGAAACGTTTCGCGACACTTTTTCACCTGTGCCCGAATATGGTCCTGCTGACTCGCCAGGAAGACGGCCTGATCAGCGAAGCCAACCAGTATTTCGAAAGCCTGTTCGGCTGGCCGGTGCAGAGCGCCATCGGTCGTACCACGCTGGAGTTGGGGTTGTGGGTGCATCCGGAGCAACGCGGCGAACTGGTCAAGAAGACCAAGGCCAAGGGCGAACTGATCAGCATGGAGGTGCAGTTTCGCGCCAGTAACGGGCAGATTCACGACGGCATTCTCAGTGCGCAGAAAGTCGAACTTGAAGGTCAGCCGTATCTGCTCAGCACCTTCCTTGACACCACTGAGCGCAAAGCCGCCGAACACGCTTTGAAGGACAGCCAGGAACGCCTCGATCTGGCGCTGGACTCGGCGCAGCTCGGCACTTGGGACTGGCACATTCCCAGCGGCATGCTCTATGGCTCGGCGCGGGCGGCGCAATTGCACGGGCTCGAACCGATACCGTTTCATGAATCGTTTGAAGAGTTTTTTGAAGGCGTACCCGGCGAAGAGCGCGACAGCATGCGCGACGCCTACCGTAGCCTGCGCGAAGGCCCGGCGGGCAATTATCAGTTGACCTATCGCGTGCAACTGCCGGACGGCAGCTCACGGTATCTGGAAAGCCGTGCCCGCCTCTACCGTGACGATAATGGCGCGCCGCTGCGCATGGCCGGCACGCTGCTCGACATCACCGATCAGGTCGAACGCGAACAGCGGCTGGTGGCCTCGGAAGAGAAATTCGCCACGCTGTTCCAGGTCAGCCCCGACCCGATCTGCGTGACTCGCCAGGACAGTGGCGAGTTCATCGAAATCAATAACAGCTTTACCCAGACTTTCGGCTGGAGCGCCGCCGACGTCATTGGCCACACTGCCGAAGAAATAGGCCTGTGGGACGCCTCGGCGAAAAGCCTGCAACGCATTGAACGGGTGATTCGCGAACAGGGCCTGAGCAACGTCGCGATCATCGTTCAGCACAAGGACGGCCAGTCGCTGACTTGCGTGATCTCCAGTCGGCAGATCAGCGTCGGCGATCAACCGTGCATCGTCACCACCCTGCGCGACATTACCCAGCAACAGCGCTCGGAAGCGGCGCTGAAAGCCAGCGAAGAGAAATTCGCCAAGGCGTTTCACTCCAGCCCCGACGCCATCACCATCACCGAGCGCGACACCGGACGTTATCTTGAGGTCAACGACGGTTTCTGCCGTCTCACCGGCTATCGTGCCGAAGAGGTCGTGGGCAAAACCGTGTATCAAGTGGGCATCTGGGCCGAGGAAAAACAGCGCTCGGCATTACTCGCCGAACTGCAGATCAAGGGCCGCGTGCACCACCAGGAAATGCTCGGCCGCAACAAACGCGGCGAATTGCTCACGGTGGAGGTCTCGGTCGAGCCGATTACCCTCAATGAGACCGCGTGCCTGCTGCTGACAGCACGGGACGTCAGCCTGTTGAAGAACGCCGAAGCGCAGATTCGTCACCTCGCCTACCACGATCCTCTGACCAACCTGCCCAACCGCGCCTTGCTGATGGATCGCCTGAGCCAGCAGATCGCCTTGCTCAAGCGCCATAACCTGCGTGGTGCCTTGCTGTTTCTCGATCTCGATCACTTCAAGCACATCAATGACTCCCTCGGCCATCCGGTCGGCGACACGGTGCTGAAAATCATCACCGCGCGGCTCGAAGCCAGCGTACGCATGGAAGACACGGTCGCGCGCCTCGGTGGCGATGAGTTTGTCGTGCTGCTCAGTGGTCTTGAAGGCTCGCGCAATGAGGTCAGCGTACAAGTGCGCAATCTGGCCGACACCCTGCGCGAATTGCTCTCGGAACCGATGTTCCTCGACGGCCAGCGCCTGCAAGTGACGCCGAGCATCGGCGTGGCGCTGATCCCCGATCACGGCTCAACGCCGACCGACCTGCTCAAACGCGCCGACATTGCCCTGTACCGGGCCAAGGATTCCGGGCGTAACACCACGCAGATGTACCACAACACCATGCAGAAAGCGGCCAGCGAACGGCTGCGCATGGAGACCGACCTGCGCCTGGCGCTGTCGCGCGGTGAATTCAACGTGCACTTTCAGCCGCAGGTCGATGCCCGCGACAACCGCATCATCGGCGCCGAAGCCCTGGTGCGCTGGAATCACCCGGAACTGGGCGCGCAGTCTCCTACCGAGTTCATCAAAGTGCTGGAGGACAGCGGCCTGATTCTCGAAGTCGGCACCTGGATCCTTGACGAAGCCTGCAATGCCTTCAAACAACTGATCGCACAGAAACGGGTCGACCCGCTGAATTTCAGCCTGTGCGTGAATATCAGTCCACGGCAGTTCCGTCAGAACGACTTCGTCGAGCGCATCGAGCACAGCATGAGCAGCCACGGCCTGCCCTGCTCGCTGCTGAAACTGGAAATCACCGAAGGCATCGTCATCCAGAACCTGGAAGACACCATCAGCAAAATGCGCCGGCTGAAAAAACTCGGCGTGAGCTTTGCGATGGATGACTTTGGCACCGGCTACTCGTCACTGACCTACCTCAAGCGCCTGCCGGTCGACACGTTGAAAATCGATCAGTCGTTTATTCGTGATGCGACGACCGATCCGAACGATGCCGAGATTATCCGCGCGATTGTTGCCATGGCGCGCAGCCTGGAGCTGGAGGTGATCGCCGAGGGCGTGGAGACCCCGGAGCAGCTCGCGTTCCTGCAAGGTTTGGGCTGCCATTTGTATCAGGGTTATCTGCACAGTCGACCGGTTGCGCTGGAGGATCTGAAAAAGCTCCTGCCATAACCGGTGCACGTTGCAACAGAAGCGCAATTGCCACGGTTTGCGGCAACCTGTAGGGTCGCGGTTTTTGCGCCGTTTCGAGATCTGTCATGCAGGATGCAACCCTCCCCCGCCCGGCTCTGCTGGGCATCGACCTTGGCACCACCAACAGTCTGATCGCCGTCTGGCAGGACGGTCAGGCCCGACTGATTCCCAACGCTCTGGGCGACGTGCTGACGCCATCGGTGGTCAGCCTCGATGAAGACGACACCATTCTGGTCGGCAAAGCCGCCCGCGCCCGCCTGACCACGCACCCGGATCGCACCGCTGCGGCGTTCAAGCGTTTCATGGGCAGCGATAAACAAGTTCAGCTCGGTGCACGTCAGTTCAGCCCGGAAGAGTTGTCGGCGCTGGTGCTCGGCTCACTCAAGCAGGACGCCGAAGCCTTTCTCGGCCACCCGGTGTCGGAAGCGGTGATTTCCGTGCCGGCGTATTTCAGTGACGAACAACGCAAACGCACGCTGTTTGCCGCCGAACTGGCCGGGCTCTCGGTGACACGCCTGATCAACGAGCCAACTGCCGCCGCGATGGCTTATGGGCTGCATGAGCAGAAATTCGAACGCACGCTGATCTTCGATCTCGGCGGCGGTACCTTCGACGTCACGGTGCTGGAATACGCGTTGCCACTGATCGAAGTGCACGCCTCTACCGGCGACAACTTTTTAGGTGGCGAAGACTTCACCGCCGCACTGTTGCAGGCCTGCCTGAAACACTGGCAACTGACCCCGGCCATGGTCGACGCGCAAAGCATGGCCAGCCTCGGCGACGCGCTGGAACAGCTCAAATGCAAACTCGGTGAAGGGCTCCAACCACTGAGCTGGCGCCATGCTGACAAGACGTTCGAATGGTCGCTGGACGAAGCGGCTGCGGTGAAAATCTGGGAACCGCTGCTGGCGCGTTTGCGCGCACCGATCGAACAGGCGCTGCGCGATGCCCGACTCAAGCCCCGCGACCTCGACAGCCTGGTGCTGGTCGGCGGTGCCACGCGCATGCCGGCGGTGCAGCAAATGGTTGCAACACTGTTCGGGCGCCTGCCTTATCGGCACCTTGATCCGGACACGATTGTTGCGCTGGGGGCGGCAACGCAGGCCGCGTGCAAGGCGCGTGACGGGGCGGTGGAAGAACTGATCCTGACGGATGTCTGCCCGTACACGTTGGGCATCGAGACCATCCGTGGTAAAGAAATCGACGGCGCGTTCTCGCCGATCATCGAACGTAACACCATCATCCCGACGTCCCGGGTGGAGCGCTATTTCACCACCCACCCTCAGCAAGCACTGCTGCGCATCGCGGTCTATCAGGGTGAGCGGCCGTGGGTATGCGACAACATTCTCATTGATGCGTTCGATGTCACCTTGACGCCCACCGCACACATCCAGGCGCTGGATGTACGTTTCAGTTATGACATCAACGGGTTGCTCGAGGTGGACGTCACCCTGCTCGAAACCGGCGACCGCCACAGTCACAGCATCGACCGCAGCCCCACCGGCCTGGATGAGCAGGCACGCCGAGACAGCCACAATCGGCTGTCAACGCTGAAGGTCCATCCACGCGACGCACTGCCCAACCGCACGTTGCTGGCCCGTCTGGAACGGGCATGGATGCAGAGCCTCGGCACGCAACGCGAGCACATTGCCGAGTGGCTGCACAGCTTCACCACCGTGCTCGGCGGCCAGCAATCAGCGGAGATTGCCAGCCATCGCTCAGAGCTGAACAAGGCGCTGGATCAACTGCACCTCTAGCCGTTGAGCCGCCGCAAAGCCACCTGCAAACCGCCGGACAGCATCTCGCTATCGCCGCTGTCCGGTGGCACACCATAGCGGTTGGGCAACTTGTCACCGGCAAGCCCGAACAACACCAACGGCAGGAATGGCAAAAACGGCGTCAGCGCCATGAAGATCAGCAACGTCGGAATGCCTCTGCCCATGTCGTGCAATCGACGCAGAATGGCGCCGAACACCAGCAGCACGCCCAATAGCAGGATAAGAATGCCTGCGCCCGTGGTGCCACTGATCAACCCTGCCACCGGCGCAATCACCAAACACCCCAAGACCTGAGCGATAAAAGCCTTGCGCCCCAACCGCGAACCGAGACGCCAGATCGCTGTCGCCGGTACCGGCTGCACATCGCTTTTCGCCAGCAGCAAACGCTCCGACCAGGACAGCAACGCGCACAAGGCCAGGCGCAGGCCGACGCCGTTGTGCACATCGTCCTTGCCCTGCTGCAACTGCCGCAGAACCCGGGTTTTCGGCACGCCAGCAGCGCCATAACGAATCAAGCCCTTGAGCGCATCCAGCGCTTCATACGCCAGCAGTTTGTCGACACCAAAATCCGTCAGCACTTTGCGCGGCGGCCACACCGGTTCGCCTTTGATCAAACCGTCGCGGAAGCCTTCGAACCAAGCATCCTCACAGCTGATCGCCGCGATCGATTGCAGCAGTGCGCGATGCTGCTCGGCACTCAGGCTCGGGTCGTGATAGAGCACGCCCCAGAACATCATCAAACCCAGCAAGTCGTCGCCGCATGCCGCACGATCACTTTCGAGGCAGGTGTAAAGCAGGCTATTGGCCGGCAACCGCACGCTGTCGAGTGCCTGCTGTACGCTGAACAATTGCTGCACCAACAAGCCGTGCACCGGGTCATTGCCTTGCAGCCATCCGAGCAAACCGTTACAACTGCCTTGCTCGCGCAGCAAGCGCCGCAACAGTGGCTGCAGTCGACTCAAAGGATGAGCCGGATTGAAGGGCAGGCGCTCCAGGCACTGCACATCAATCATTTGCAGCCAGCGTTCAGGCTGGCCCAGCAACGCCAGCAAGAACAAGGTCTGCGCGTGCCACTCCCAAGTGGCCTCACCGAGCCCGACCGGTGGCAACTGAATCCCGCGTCGGCTCAACTGCAGAATCAAATCGAGTTCGGACAAATCACAGTCGTCTTTGACCGCAGCCAGCTTGAACGCATCTGCCAATCGCTCCAGCGCAGCGTCGCTGTAAGGCCGCAAGCGCCGCAACCACAGACGACAGACCTTGTGCGGCTCGCCGTCGGTCAGCACCTGCGGCAATGACCGCGAACCTGAGTCCGCGGCGCTGAACGCGCTCATGGCCAGCGCAATCGGTGCCTCGCCCAGCCAGCGCAGGTGTTGCTTAGCCTGATATTTGAACCCGCTCATCACCAGGCTTTCGAGAGCATCGATGGGCAGCGGTGCATCCACAATCTGCTGCAACAACGCTGTATCACCGCGATGCAGCGCCCAGGCATGCCGGTACAGATGCAGCAATCGGCTGTCGGCATTTTCGCCCAGCAATTGCGCGAGCAACGGCAGTTCATCACCCGTCATGCGCCAATCAACAAAGCTTTGCGCAAGGCTCTCAAGCTTCAGCCTTCCGACACCCAGCCAACGATTCAGTGTCTCGGGATGTTGTGACGGACTGCCATACACTTGGTCGCCATCGCCAAGATCCTCCGGCCAGTCAGAGATGCCCTGCAGGCGATCGAATGCCTGAATCAGCAGGGGCAGAAAAGTCGGCTGGCGCTTGGCGCACAGCTCCAGCAGACGACTTTCCGCCATCGGATGGCGATGCTCGTTCCACAGCCGGATCCAGCACGGCAATGCCTGATCGTCCCGCCCGAGCAGACTGCTCTGACAGGCCAACAGGTAAAGCCAGTCGACATCATCCGGTGCTGCAAGCTGCTGCTCGACGCAGCACTGCAAAAATGTTGGCACGCCGATGCCCGCCTGAGTGAACTGCACCAACAGCCGCTTGAGGAACGCGGCATCATTCGGCAACGGCAGGCAGGTGTGCCGACTGGCGAAGTCGGCGAACTCGTGGAGGGGGCGCTGGCTGAAGATAAAATCGAGGCTGCGGGCGTACCAAAGCGATTCGGTCTGGGCGGCCTCTGACCATGTGCTCATCAGATCCGTGTCGAACGGGTCCGGCGTTTCGATTCGCTGCAGAAAGAATCCCACCTGATGCGCGTCGTCGAAGCCCAGATCCAGCAACTGTTGATCCCAGGCCATGCGTTTGGCCAACAGATTCGCGCAGCGATACGACAACGGACCGGCGTCGGCCATCCGGTGGTACAGCGGCCAGCTGAGTTCATCGAGCACGTCCAGCGAAAGCTCATCCAGCCCTCGAATAAAGGCCTGCCACGCGGCGAAATTGAACCGGCGCGCGGGATCATCCAGCAGCTCGCAAAAATCGCCGAACACTGGAGGGACCTCAACAACAGTCTGTTCTGAGGCTTGGGACTCGTACTCGTCCTCGGGCTCTTCTTCCTCTTCCTCACGCGCCAGACGCAAGGCGTTTTCGTAGGCCGCGCGCAGCGCCTGGAAGCCTTGCGGATCGGTCTCCGGGTGATGCGCTGGCAAACGTGCGCGGTAAGCATTGCGAATCAGGGTTTCGTCGGTGGTAGGCTCAATGCCCAGGCGGATCCAGCAACTCATGACCAGTCGAACTCCTTGAGCGATGCCGGGCGTGGCGGCAAATCAATTTCCCTGTGCCACGGCAGATCAGCAAGGAACTGAGGAATGTTCTCGGCAAGGCCGCGGGCAATCCGCAGGTTAAGGGGGTTGGCGCCTTGTCGGTCCAGCTCACGCGCAAGCTCATCGTCGCTGGCGCTCAGGCAGGACCAGAAAGTCCGGCCCACGACAAAGCCATCGAAGTAAGCCATCCAGCTGCCGTAGTGAAATTGCGCTCTGAGGGCCAAACGGCTGTGCAGCCAATTGCTTTCGTCGAGGTCAATCCACTGATTGCGCACCGCGCAACGCAAGAGAAAACCCATGCGGCCATAGTCCCAGGACAAAATCCCGCCCGGCCCGCAACTGCCGAACGTGCGACTGGCAAACTCATGCAGGGTGCGTTCACGGGGAGAGAGATCGTCAAGCAAGGCCTGCCATTCACTCGGCAGACAACGCTGCCACGCCAGATAGGCTGCGCTGAGGTGCTTGGCATGGCCGTCGTCGGTCATCCGTTCGAGCATGTCGAACAGTTGGCCACGGTCATCGATACCCCAACTGTCCTGCAGATCGATGTAGCGATCGTTGCAGAACGCCGGGTCGTCGTAGCTGGCGCCGGTATTGATCGCCGCCATTGGCGCAGACAGGGCGCACAGCCAGCGCTGTTGAATCTCGTCCATGAAAAAAGGCTCCAGGCCGACCGGTGAGGAATGGGGGTCGGCAAAACTGCCGCGGATTGTAGAGAAACCACCGCCAGCGGCAAAGTCGAACAGCGCTTTTCTTGCGCGCACAAAAAAGGCCCCGACGTATCGGGGCCTTCATTCAGCGGCTCATCGTCTGTTCAGACGATTGTGTTGCGGCACATGACTCAGTGCTGCAACGCCGGCTTCTGCACCCCATTGATCGGGATGCGCTTGGCTTTCGCCTCTTCCGGGATCACGCGCAACAGGTCGATGCTCAGCAGACCATTGCTCAGATCCGCCGCCTTGATCTCGATGTGATCGGCCAGACGGAAGGACAGCTTGAAAGCACGTTGGGCGATGCCCTGGTGCAGGAAGGTCACGCCTTCGTTGGCATCACGCTTGCCACCACTGATAGTCAGCACACCTTTCTCGACTTGCAGCTCCAGGTCTTCTTCCTGGAAACCGGCGGCGGCAACGACGATACGGTACTGGTCATCACCGTGCTTTTCGACGTTGTAAGGTGGGTAGCTGCTGCCTGGCTCGTTGCGCAGGGCAGTTTCGAACAGGTCGTTGAAACGGTCGAAACCTACCGAGGAACGGAACAGTGGCGCGAGGGAAAATGCAGTACTCATGGTTCAAATCTCCTGAAAACAATCAGCAAGGTTTTTTGACTCCGCGACCCGAATTCGGCATCGCGTACCCCTTAGATAGGGACCGCTGAAATGATTTCAAGAGACTATTTGCAGATTTTTTTCAGGCCGCTTCGGCGACCGGCAGACCGAGCAGACGCGAGACGTGATCCGGCTCAGTCTCCCGACGCAGGACGGTAAACAGCTCGGTCGCCTCGGGATAATTGCGCGTCAGCATGGCCAGCCATTGCTTCAAACGGCCCGGCGATTGGCGAGCGGTCATCTGCGCTTTGGCTTGCAGCCAGAAGTCCTGGATCAGCGGCATCAGCTCGGCCCACGTCATCTCGACCACTTCTTCACCAGCGCGGGCGGCAGCGATTTGCCTGGCCAGATCCGGGCGCGACACCAGACCGCGACCGAGCATGATGTCTTCGACGCCACTGATTTCGCGGCAACGCCGCCAGTCTTCAACACTCCAGATATCGCCATTGGCGAACACAGGGACCTTGACCACGTCCTGCACGCGCGGGATCCACTCCCAGTGTGCTGGCGGTTTGTAGCCGTCCATCTTGGTTCGGGCGTGAACCACGATGTGCTCGGCGCCACCTTCGGCCAACGCCGTGGCGCAGACCAGCGAACCGTCCGGACTGTCGAAGCCAAGGCGCATTTTCGCGGTCACGGGGATATGTGCAGGCACAGCGCGGCGCACGTGCTCGACGATCTGGTTAAGCAGTTCCGGCTCCTTGAGCAGAACCGCACCACCACGGGACTTGTTCACAGTCTTGGCCGGGCAGCCGAAGTTGAGGTCGATCACTTCGGAGCCGAGTTCGCAGGCCAACGCGGCGTTTTCCGCCAGGCACACCGGGTCGGAACCGAGCAATTGCACGCGCAATGGCACACCGGACGCGGTGCGCGCACCGTTGAGCAACTCCGGGCCGAACTTGTGGAAATAGGCCGGCGTAAGCAACTGGTCGTTGACCCGAATGAATTCGGTCACGCACCAGTCGATGCCGCCAACGCGGGTCAGCACGTCGCGGAGGATGTCGTCGACCAACCCCTCCATGGGCGCCAGAGCAATTTGCATGGGGAAAACACTACTCAAGGAAAAAACGTGCGGCAGTTTACTGGATTGAGCGGCTTAAACCCACGACCACCTGTAGGGATCGTGTCAAGCCGGGATCTGGATCGCCGGGCCGTAGCCTTCGATGAACTCGGCCGGCATGCGCTTCGGCTTGCCCGTGGACAGCTCGATACAGACAAACGTGGTTTGCGCGCGCAACAGCGTGGTGTTGTCGCTCGGGCGCTTGAGCTGGAAATGCCGGGTCATCTTCAGGCGCTGGTCCCAATCGACGATCCAGGTCGCCAATTGCAGTTCGTCGCCTTCATAGGCCGCCGCCAGATAATCGATCTCGTGACGCACCACGGCCATCGCCCGATCCAGACGCCGATATTCGACCAGATCCAGGCCCAGACGCTGCGAGTGGCGCCAGGCGCAACGCTCCAGCCAGGTCACGTACACCGCGTTATTCGCGTGGCCCAGCCCGTCAATGTCCTCGGCGCCTACTTGCAGATCAATGGTAAACGGCGTTGCCCGATCCCAGCCCATGCCCCACTCCCGGTCAATGTATTCAACCGGGGCAGTGTAACGGAGCTCACGCTGATTGGCGCGCCTGAAGGCTGCGGCCGGCCAGCAGTGATAACACGCCATCAACCACGCGAGGGTCGGCCAGCACGCGCTGATGACCGCCGCCCTCAAGCCGCAGCAAGCGACTGTCGAACCAGGATTCGTGGATCAGTTGCGATTCCTTGACCGAGACGAAGTTGTCGTCCTCGGCATGTACGATCAGGCCGGGCATATCCAGTTGATAATGGGCAACGTCGAGAGTAGCGGCGCGCATGCCGACGTCTTGTTCGACCTGGCGGATGAACGCGGAACGGGCTCGCGGCGGCATACCGACGTAGCGGGCAAAACCGCGCAGCACACCAAGAATTCGCGCAGGCGCGGCGATGCTGACGAGAGTTTCGGTGCGCAAACCCAGTTGCACAGCGAGCATGGCACTGGCGCCACCCATGGAGTGGCCGATAACCGCTTGCAGTGGCGGCAGTTCAGCAGCGGCTTCGAGCATTGCCCGAGCGAATAACACGACATTGGCTTCACGCCCCGGCGAGCGACCGTGGGCCGGACCATCGAGCGCCACAACGGTGTAACCGGCGTCGACCAGTGCAGTGATCAGCGCGGCGAACTGGGTTGGCCGCCCTTCCCAGCCGTGCATCAGCAGGACGGTCGGGCCTTGACCCCAGCGCAACGCGGAGAGACCGAAGCGCAAAGTGATGCGCTCGGAACTGGCCAGCAGCGGCAACTCCCAATCCCTTAGCGGCAGCGACCGTGGCGTCATGAACGCCAGACGCATTTTGCTCGCCACCCGTTTCGGTGCAATCCAGCCCAAGGTGCCATTAACGCCACGAACCCACTTCAACGTGTTCATCGCTCTCTCCTCAGGCGTGCTGCCTTCAGGTCAACGCACCGCCGACTTGGCAGCGCGCAGCAATCGATCGGATAAGTCTCCCGGGCCCAGCGCCCTGGCGAGCGCCAGACCACCCACCATCAAGGCCACGTCGGCCAGGGCTTTGTCGGTGTCCTCGGGACTGGACGCCAACTGCGCAATCATCAACTCGAGGTGTTCGTTCAGCGCGATACGGAACGATTCCGGCAAACGACCCAACTCGCCGATCGAGGCTGGAATCGGGCATGCCGCGTCGCTGGAATCGCGATGTTTGCGCGAAAGGTAAAAGGCAGCGACCAAGGCGCGGCGCTCCTCACCAGTCAATTCGGCATCCATGTCGGCAATCAGGTCGCGGCGGCGGCCGAGCAATTGCTTGAATGCTTCGAGCATCATCGCGTCCTTGCTTTCGAAGTGCGCATAGAAGCCACCGACGGTCAGGCCGGCTGCGCCCATCACTTCGCCCACGCTCGGGTCAGCCGGGCCGCGCTGAATCAGTGCGGCGCTGGCGGCCTTGAGGATGCGTTCGCGGGTTTGAGCTTTTTTATCGTTCATCGTTGCCTCCGAATATTACGACTAGAATATTATTCGCATAATAATATTCTGCAAGTCAAGGATATGACCGCTGGTCTGAAGCACAGTGTAAGGAAAAAGGAGAATTGGCCAAACGCCAGACAAACAAAAGGGCCATTCAATAATTGAATGACCCTTATAAAATCCCGCAGAGCGGGTAATCGTGGCGTCCCCTAGGGGACTCGAACCCCTGTTACCGCCGTGAAAGGGCGGTGTCCTAGGCCACTAGACGAAGGGGACGCAAACCCTTCTATACAACTGATCAACGCTAAGTGTTGATCGCTTCAAGACCGGTGTGGCCAGACCTTGAAGTGTAAAATTGGTGGAGCTTAGCGGGATCGAACCGTTGACCTCCTGCATGCCATGCAGGCGCTCTCCCAGCTGAGCTATAGCCCCTCATCGTTGATGTCATCGCTGAGGACGGGGCGAATCTTAAGGGCGTATCGAAAGCCTGTCAAACTTATTTTTGAAAAAATTCAAAGTTTTTCGTCGGCATAACAATCACTTACCGCCCTCCCCCGTAAATTCGGGGGGAAAAACGCCGAAGGCCGGAATCAAAAGATCCCGGCCTTCAGTGGTTCCTGCAGAGTCAGACGTGCTTAAGCGATAGCGCCCAGCAGCTTTTCCCACTCTTTGTTTTCTTTCTTCGACACGCCGCCCAACAGGTCAATCGCCTGACGCAGACGGAAACGGGTCAGATCCGGGCCAATGATTTCCATGGCATCGAGCACCGATACCGAACTCGCCTGCCCGGTGATCGCAGCAAACATCAGCGGCATCGCATCGCGCAGCTTCAACTCAAGGGATTCAACCACTGCCTGAATCGTCGCGGTGATGTTGTCCTTCTCCCACTGACGCAGGCTTTCCAGCTTCCACAGAATCAACTGCATCAACTGACGAACCTGATCGCCCGAGAGCTTTTTCGATTCGAACAGCTTGGCATCCGGATTGACGCCACCGGCGAAGAAGAAGCCGCCCAGCGGTGCAACCTGGCTGAAGGTTTCAACGCGCCCCTGAACCAGCGGCGCGATCTTCATCATGTATTCCGGGTTCAATGCCCAGGTCTGCAGACGGCTGGCGAACTCTTCCACCGGCAGATCACGCAGCCACTGGCCGTTGAGCCACGACAGCTTCTCGATGTCGAAGATCGGCCCGCCGAGGGAAACACGCTTGAGGTCGAAGTTGTCGACCATTTCCTGCAGCGAGAACTTCTCGCGCTCGTCCGGCATCGACCAGCCCATGCGACCGAGGTAGTTGAGCATCGCCTCAGGCATGAAGCCCATGCGCTCGTAGAACGTCACCGAAGTCGGGTTCTTGCGCTTGGACAGCTTGCTCTTGTCCGGGTTACGCAGCAGCGGCATGTAGCACAGCTCCGGTTGTTCCCAGCCGAAGTATTCGTAGAGCAGAATCAGTTTCGGCGCCGATGGCAGCCATTCTTCGCCGCGCAGCACGTGGGTGATGCCCATCAGGTGATCGTCGACCACGTTGGCGAGGAAGTACGTCGGCAGGCCGTCGGTCTTCATCAATACTTGCATGTCCATGCGATCCCACGGGATCTCGACGTCGCCACGGAGCATGTCCGGCACCACACAAACGCCTTCGCTCGGCACTTTCATGCGGATCACGTGGGGTTCGCCGGCGGCCAGACGGGCCGCGACTTCTTCTTTCGACAGCAGCAGCGCGCGACCGTCGTAGCGTGGAGTTTCGCCGCGCGCCATTTGCTCGGCGCGCATCTGATCGAGTTCTTCAGCGGTGCAGAAGCACGGAAACGCGTGGCCCATTTCAACCAGTTGCTGGCAGTACTTCTGGTAGATGTCACCGCGCTCGCTCTGCCGATACGGGCCGTGCGGGCCGCCAACGTCCGGGCCTTCGCTCCAGTCGATACCCAGCCAGCGCAGGGCGTCGAAGATCTGCTGTTCGGACTCTCGGGTCGAACGCAACTGATCGGTGTCTTCGATCCGCAGGATGAACTCACCGCCATGCTGCTTGGCAAAGCAGTAGTTGAACAATGCGATGTAAGCGGTACCTACGTGGGGATCCCCGGTAGGCGATGGCGCGATGCGAGTGCGGACGGTGGTCATGGCATGTCTCGAAAAGAATGAAAAGCAAAACAATCAAGCGGCGAATGGTAACAGGCGATACCCGCCCCGCTCCAGCGGGCAGGGCATTTAAGCCAAGTTTGCGTCTGGAACGCCCGTAAAGCCGTGGTGAATGGGCAAATATCAGCGGATGGCATTTACCGTTTATCGGCTGTATGCCAGATTCGTCTGCTGATAACTTTCCTTACAATTCCTCGACTACAGTTTGCCCATGCCTGCCCAACTCAAGCGTCGCCTGTTGATTTTCCTGCTGCTCGTCCTGCTGATCGCCGGGGGCTTTTTCGCCCATTGGTTTTTCAAGGGACGCTTTTATGAAAGCACCGACAACGCCTATGTCCAGGGCGAAATCACCCGTGTCTCGAGCCAATTGAGCGCGCGCATCGATGAAGTACTGGTGCAGGACAATCAACACGTGGAAAAAGGCCAGTTGCTGGTGCGCCTCGAGCCGAACGATTTCCACCTGGCCATCGACCGCGCCAATGCCGCCCTCGCCACCCGCGAAGCCGAACGCCTGCAGGCGCAAAGCAAACTGACTCAGCAATCGAGCTTGATCGCCGCCAGCGACGCGCAAGTGGCGACCACCCAAGCGACACTTGGCCGCTCGCAGATGGATTTGTCGCGCGCCGAAACCCTGCGCAAACCCGGTTACGTTTCCGAAGAACGGGTGACCACCCTCTCTGCCGACGCCCATATCGCCCGCTCGCAAGTGGCCAAGGCGCAGGCCGACGCACAGGGCCAGCGCCAACAGGTCAACGCCCTGAACGCGGAAATCAAACGCCTCGATGCACAGATCGCCAACGCCCGCGCCGATCTGGCGCAAGCCGAACTCAACCTGACCCGTAGCGAAATCCACGCGCCGATCAGCGGCCTCGTCGGCCAGCGCGCCGCCCGTAATGGCCAAGTGGTGCAGGCCGGCGCTTATCTGCTGTCGATCGTCCCGGATGAAGACATCTGGGTGCAGGCCAACTTCAAGGAAACCCAGATCGGCCGTATGCAGCCCGGACAAAAAGCCGAGCTGACCTTCGATGCTTATGGCGACACGCCGATCGAAGCGCGGGTCGAGAGCCTGTTCGCCGCGTCTGGCGCACAGTTCAGTCTGTTGCCGCCGGACAACGCCACCGGCAATTTCACTAAAGTCGTGCAACGAATTCCGGTGAAGCTGACCTTCAAGGCTGACAACCCGCTGCACGGCAAGATCCGTCCGGGCATGTCGGTGACCGCTACCGTGAACATCAAAGACGCCCCGGACAATGGCCGGTGATTCGCTGATCCGCCCGGTCGGCGAACCGACCCGGCGCGACTGGATTGCGGTGATGAGCGTGATGCTCGGTGCCTTTATGGCCGTGCTCGATATCCAGATCACCAACTCGTCGCTGAAAGATATTCAGGGCGCGCTGTCGGCGACGCTGGAAGAAGGCTCGTGGATTTCGACTTCGTATCTGGTCGCGGAAATCATCATGATCCCGCTGACCGCGTGGCTGGTGCAGTTGCTGTCGGCGCGGCGTCTGGCGGTGTGGGTGTCGCTGGGTTTTCTGGCTTCGTCGTTGCTGTGCTCGATGGCCTGGAGCCTTGAAAGCATGATCGTCTTTCGCGCCATGCAGGGTTTCACTGGCGGCGCGCTGATCCCGCTGGCATTCACCCTGACCCTGATCAAACTCCCCGAACACCACCGCGCCAAAGGCATGGCGATGTTTGCCATGACCGCGACGTTCGCCCCGTCCATCGGCCCGACACTGGGTGGCTGGCTCACTGAGAATTGGGGCTGGGAATACATCTTTTACATCAACATCCCGCCGGGCCTGATCATGATCGCCGGGTTGATGTACGGGCTGGAGAAGAAGGAAGCGCATTGGGAGCTGCTGAAAAGCACCGACTACACCGGCATCCTCACGCTGGGTATCGGTCTCGGCTGCTTGCAGGTTTTTCTGGAAGAAGGCCATCGCAAGGACTGGCTGGAATCGAGTCTGATCGTGACGCTGGGCAGCATCGCCCTGCTGAGTCTGATCACCTTTGTGATCGTGCAGATTTCCAAACCGAATCCGCTGATCAACCTCGGGATTCTGCGTAATCGCAATTTTGGCTTGTCGAGTATTTCCAGCCTGGGCATGGGTGTCGGGCTGTACGGCTCAATCTACCTGTTGCCGCTGTACCTGGCGCAGATCCAGAACTACAACGCCTTGCAGATCGGCGAAGTGATCATGTGGATGGGCGTGCCTCAGCTGTTTCTGATTCCATTGGTGCCGAAGCTGATGAAGTTTGTCTCGCCGAAATGGCTGTGCACACTGGGTTTCGGATTGTTTGGTTTGGCGAGTTTTTCTTCGGGGGTGCTCAACCCGGATTTCGCCGGGCCACAGTTCAATCAGATTCAGATCATTCGCGCGCTGGGTCAGCCGTTGATCATGGTGACGATTTCCTTGATCGCTACGGCGTACATCCTGCCGCAGGACGCGGGGTCGGCGTCGAGTCTGTTCAACATCCTGCGTAACCTTGGCGGTGCGATTGGCATTGCTCTGCTGGCGACGCTGCTGGATGCGCGCACCAAGACTTACTTCGATTATTTGCGTGAGGCGGTGGTGCCGACCAATCCGCAGGTGGCGGAGCGGCTGGCGTCAATGACCGATCGATTTGGCAGCGACACGGCGGCGCTGGGCAAGCTGAGCGAGATCGTCCATCAGCAAGCGGCGATCATGGCGTACAACGATGCGTTTCATTTTGTCGGGATTGCGTTGGGGGTCAGCATGTTGGCGATTTTGTTGACCAAAAAATTGCCGCAAGGGCTGAAGGCTGGGGAATCTCACTGATTTTGCTGTGTCTGGTCTGGCCCCATCGCTGGCAAGCCAGCTCCCACAGGGATTGATGGTGAACACAAATTTTGTGAACACCAAAGAAACCTGTGGGAGCTGGCTTGCCGGCGATGAGGCCCGACCAGGCAACATCAATCAAACCGCCAAAAGCCGCTCGCGCAGTTTGGCAATCTCATCACGCATCTGCGCCGCCGCTTCAAACTCCAGATCCCGCGCCAGCTGATACATCTTCTCTTCCAGCGCACGGATGCGCTTGGTGATCTCGCTCGGCGAGCGCAACTCGGCTTCATATTTGGCGTTTTCTTCGGCAGCCTTGGCCATGCCTTTGCGCTTCTTGCTGCGCGAGCCCGGCACGGTGGCGCCTTCCATGATGTCGGCGACGTCCTTGATCACTCCGCGCGGCGTAATGCCGTTTTCCAGGTTGAACGCTATCTGCTTGTCGCGACGCCGCTCGGTTTCACCGATCGCACGCTCCATCGATCCGGTCATGCGATCGGCATAGAGAATCGCCCGACCATTGAGGTTTCGCGCCGCGCGGCCAATGGTCTGGATCAGCGAACGTTCGGAACGCAGGAAACCTTCCTTGTCCGCGTCGAGAATCGCCACCAGCGACACTTCCGGCATGTCCAGACCTTCACGCAGCAAGTTGATCCCGACCAGCACATCAAAGGTGCCAAGGCGTAGATCGCGGATGATCTCGACCCGCTCGACGGTGTCGATGTCCGAGTGCAGATAACGCACACGCACGCCGTGATCGGCGAGGTAATCGGTAAGGTCTTCGGCCATGCGCTTGGTCAGCGTGGTCACCAACACCCGTTCCTCGACCGCCACACGCTTGCCGATTTCCGAGAGCAGATCGTCGACCTGAGTCAGCGCCGGACGCACTTCAACCTGTGGGTCGACCAGCCCCGTCGGCCGCACCACTTGCTCGACCACACGCCCGGCGTGTTCGGCTTCGTAATTGCCCGGGGTCGCCGAGACAAAAATGGTCTGCGGGCTGACCCCTTCCCACTCGTCAAAACGCATCGGCCGGTTATCCAACGCGGAAGGCAGACGGAAGCCGTACTCGACGAGGGTTTCCTTACGCGAACGGTCGCCCTTATACATCGCGCCAACCTGCGGCACGCTGACGTGGGACTCGTCGATCACCAGCAACGCGTCGGCCGGCAGGTAATCGTAAAGGGTCGGCGGCGCGGCACCGGCCGGACGCCCGGACAGGTAGCGCGAGTAGTTTTCGATGCCGTTGCAGTAACCCAGTTCGAGGATCATTTCCAGGTCGAAACGGGTGCGCTGTTCAAGCCGCTGAGCTTCCACCAGTTTGTTATTGCTGCGCAGGTATTCAAGGCGCTCCTGCAGTTCGACCTTGATGTGTTCGATGGCGTCGAGCAGGGTTTCCCGTGGCGTCACGTAGTGGCTCTTCGGGTAGAACGTGAAGCGCGGCATCTTGCGGATGACTTCGCCGGTCAGCGGGTCGAACGCGGAAATGCTTTCGACTTCGTCGTCGAACAGCTCAATGCGGATCGCTTCCAGATCGGATTCCGCTGGGTAGATGTCGATCACATCGCCACGCACGCGGAAGGTCGCGCGGGCAAAATCCATGTCGTTGCGGGTGTATTGCAGGTCGGCCAGACGCCGTAGCAACGCACGCTGATCGAGTTTGTCGCCGCGATCGACGTGCAGCACCATCTTCAAATAGGTTTCCGGGCTACCGAGACCGTAGATGCAAGACACCGTGGTGACGATGATCGCGTCCTTGCGCTCCAGCAACGCTTTGGTCGCGGACAGACGCATCTGCTCGATGTGGTCGTTGATCGACGCATCCTTCTCGATAAACGTGTCGGACGACGGCACATAGGCTTCGGGCTGGTAGTAGTCGTAGTAGGAAACGAAGTATTCGACGGCGTTGTTCGGAAAGAACGCTTTGAACTCACCGTACAACTGCGCGGCGAGGGTTTTGTTCGGCGCCAGCACCAGCGTCGGACGCTGGATCTGCGAGATGACATTGGCGATGCTGAAGGTCTTGCCCGAGCCGGTCACACCGAGCAGCGTCTGGTGCGCCAGCCCGGCTTCGATGCCCTCGACCAATTGGCGAATGGCTTCCGGCTGGTCGCCGGCGGGCTCGAAGCGGGTGACGAGCTGGAATTCGGACATATACACCTCTGGGATCGCGGCATTCCGAGCAAAGCGGAGCACCACGGGGACGACCGCAAACGACCGGTGTCGCGCAAGAAAAAACCTGGATTGTGCTCAATGTGGTGGCGATTGCCTCACCTTTCAAGGCAAACGTCCTACATCCGGTAAAGACTCTGACACGCGCAGTCGACTAACGGTCAAGAAATAATCGGAAAAACTTACCGTAAAAGCCGAATCGCCTGTCGCCATTGTTCAGTAATGGCCTCTATACTAGCTCCCCGTTTGTGCACCGCTCTAGTGCATCCGGCTGGAGCGCGACACGTCCCTCCATTCTCCATTCAGAGCCGCCGCAATAATGAGCCTGTTCTCCGCTGTCGAAATGGCACCCCGCGATCCAATCCTGGGCCTCAACGAAGCATTCAACGCCGATCCCCGGACCACCAAGGTCAACCTGGGCGTGGGTGTTTACTGCAACGAAGAGGGGCGAATTCCACTTCTGCGCGCCGTGATCGAAGCCGAGACGATTCGCGTCGCTCAACACGCTTCGCGCGGTTACCTGCCGATCGATGGCATCGCCGCCTACGACCAGGCTGTGCAAAAGCTGCTGTTCGGCAATGACTCGCCGCTGATCAGCGCCGGTCGTGTCATCACCACTCAGGCCGTCGGCGGTACCGGCGCACTGAAAATCGGTGCCGACTTCCTCAAGCAATTGCTGCCGAACGCTGTCGTCGCGATCAGCGACCCGAGCTGGGAAAACCACCGCGCGCTGTTCGAAACCGCTGGCTTCCCGGTGCAGAACTACCGCTACTACGACGCTGCTACCCACGATGTGAATCGTGCCGGCATGCTCGAAGACCTCAACGCCCTGCCGAACGGCTCGATCGTTATCCTCCACGCTTGCTGCCACAACCCGACCGGCGTCGACCTGACCCCGGCGGACTGGAACAACGTGCTGGAAGTGGTTAAAGCCAAAGGTCACGTGCCGTTCCTCGACATGGCCTACCAGGGTTTTGGCGACGGTATCGACGAAGACGCCGCTGCCGTGCGCCTGTTCGCTGAATCCGGTCTGACCTTCTTCGTTTCGAGCTCGTTCTCCAAGTCGTTCTCGCTGTACGGCGAGCGCGTTGGCGCCCTGTCGATCATCAGCGAATCGAAAGAAGAAAGCGCGCGCGTACTGTCGCAAGTCAAACGCGTGATCCGCACCAACTACTCCAACCCGCCGACCCACGGTGCAAGCATCGTCGCTGCGGTGTTGAACAGCCCGGAACTGCGTGCGCAGTGGGAAGCCGAGCTGGCCGAAATGCGTCTGCGCATTCGTGGCATGCGTACGCAGATGGTTGATCTGCTGGCAGAGAAAGCCCCGGGCCGCGACTTCAGCTTCGTCGGTCGTCAGCGTGGCATGTTCTCCTACTCCGGCCTGACCACTGAACAAGTGCATCGCCTGCGTAACGAGTTCGGCATCTACGCCCTGGACACCGGCCGCATCTGCGTGGCTGCGCTGAACCAGAGCAACATCAAGGCTGTGACAGACGCGATTGTTCAGGTCATCTGATTTCGCTGCGTGACGAAAAACGGGAAGCCTTGGGGCTTCCCGTTTTTTATTGCCACGAAACAATCCCCATACCCTCTAGACTGCACACAGATTTAAATTGTGGGAGCTCGCTCCCACAGGTTTTGTGTACATCCGAGAACTTTGTGAGAAGCCCAATGAAAAACGACAACCTGCGCGCCGACCGTGACGATCTGGATGATTTCATCCCCCGCGCATCGGCCAAACGCGAAAAAAGCCTGGTGCTGCAAGTGGCTGCCGGGGTGTTTCTCGGTGGCCTGGTGCTGTGGCTGGTGCAACTGGCAGCCACAGCGGCTTACGCCAAACTGATGCTGGGCACCATCACCTTTGGCAGTTAAGCCAGTTCGCTCGCGCGCTGAGTGGCGGCATCGTCATAAGCGACGTACAGCGATTCAGCGATCTGGCTTTTGATCGCTTTGGTGCTTTCCAGACCGAGGACAAAACCTTCGGCCTTGCCGCCGGCGCGGTTCAATTCTTCAGCGGTGCAGGCCTGAGTGATTGCGTCGAAGAGTTTTTCGGCGTGAGGGCCAACGCCTTTGGGCAGGCTGATTTGCGCGATGCTCATGCGAACACCTCGTTGTTGCGGATTGAATGCTTCATGACGCGTACCTTTTCGGCGAATGGCCGGCAGCGCGTGTGACCACTTCCGGGCGGCCATGGTAGACCTCTGCTGCCGTTCTGGTAACCGCCAATCGCTGACAAACCACCGTCCGCCCCGAGAATTCACTCACTCTTGCAATCGATGCTTGACTTCTCTTTTTGAATCAGTAACATACGCACCAATTCCGCAATAGCTCAGTTGGTAGAGCAAATGACTGTTAATCATTGGGTCCCTGGTTCGAGTCCAGGTTGTGGAGCCAAATAGCAAAGCCCCTGAATCGAAAGATTCAGGGGCTTTTTTGTGGGCGCTGAAAAGATCAAAAGATCGCAGCCTTCGGCAGCTCCTACAGATTCAGCGTTCATCCGCAGAATCGGCAGCGTATGAGTTCTGTGTAGGAGCTGCCGAAGGCTGCGATCTTTTGATCTTCAAATAAAAAGGGCCGATCTGTACAAAACAGATCGGCCCTTTTCCTATTCAGACACCGTCGTCAGACGTGCTCGCTGGGTCTCACCTGCACCTTCGGCGCACCGTGCCCATGATCGTGGTCATCTGGCTCGATGACCGGCACTTCCTTGCCGTCGCAGTCATGCAGCTTGCCGTCGCTGAAGTAGTCGCCTTCACGCAGCGCCGCCAGATCGCGATAACGCAAGGTCCGCTCTTCCGCCGCCGCAAACACCGACTGCTGATCCGAGTTACCGGCAGTGAAGTGGTTGAAGGCCAGATTGAGCAGGATCGCCATGATCGCCGACGAGCTGATGCCCGAGTGGAAAATGGTCGCGAACCAGCTCGGGAAGTGATCGTAGAAGTTCGGTGCGGCAATCGGGATCATGCCGAAACCGATCGAGGTGGCGACGATGATCAGGTTGACGTTGTTGCGGTAATCCACCTTGGACAGCGTGCGAATACCGCTCGCCGCCACCGTGCCGAACAGCACGATACCGGCGCCGCCGAGTACCGACGTCGGCACCGCGGCGATGACCCGCCCCATGAACGGCAGCAGGCCAAGAATCACCAGGAAGATGCCGCCAGTGGCTACCACGTAACGGCTCTTGATCCCGGTCACCGCCACCAGCCCGACGTTCTGGGCGAACGCACTCTGAGTGAACGAACCGAAGATCGGCGCAAACATGCTCGACAGCATGTCCGCCCGCAGACCATTGCCCAGACGCTTGGAATCGACCTTGGTGCCGATGATTTCACCGACCGCCAGAATGTCCGCAGAGGTTTCCACCAGCGTCACCATGACCACGATGCACATCGACAGGATCGCGGCGAAGTGGAACGTCGGCATGCCGAAATGGAACGGCGTCGGGAAGCCGAACATCGGCCCGGTGGTCACGCTGGAGAAATCCGCCATGCCGAGGAACACCGCCAACACCGTGCCGATCACCATGGCCAACAGGATCGACAGACGCGAGATGGTCGAACTGCCGACTTTGCTCAGCAACAACACCAGCACCAGCGTGACCGCCGCCAGACCAATGTTCTGCATGCTGCCGAAGTCCGGCGCATGGCTGTTACCGCCCATCGCCCAGCGTGCGGCCACCGGCATCAGCGTCAGGCCAATGGTGGTGATCACGATGCCAGTGACCAGCGGCGGGAAGAACTTGGTGATGCGCGAGAACACCGGCGTGATCAGTAAGCCAATCAACGACGCCGCAATTACCGCGCCGAGCACGGATTGAAAGCCGCCCTCCCCGCCACTGCTGACGATCGCGACCATGGTCGCCACGCCGGAGAACGACACGCCCTGCACCAGCGGCAACTGACAGCCAAAAAACGGCAGACCCAGGGTTTGCAGCAGTGTCGCCAGCCCCCCCGCAAACAATGAAGCAGCAATCAGCAAACCAATGTCCGCCGGCGACAGGCCGGCCGCCTGGCCGATGATCAGTGGCACCGCAACGATACCGCCGTACATGGTCAGAACATGTTGCAGGCCGTAAGCCATATTCGCGCCGACCCCGAGATTTTCGTCCTCGGGCCGTTGGTGTGAAACATGGGGCGTTTTCATGGTGGGGGGTTCCCTGGTTTTTGTTATGCGCACACTGTATTCAATACTCGTGACAAATGTCCATAGAGTTGTATACAACTTATCGATCACAAAATGGATAGGTAGCCATCCAACCTTCTATCCCGCCGGTTCCATCCCCCACAAATCCGGCAACACATCCTTTCCTGCACCTGCCCGCGTGCGCACTAGGCTGAATTGTTCATGGCGACCGACGGCATCGTCGCGCTCTTTTTTATACATATAAAGTATGCATAATGAAGTCATTCGAAATTCAGTACGACAAAAGCAAGAACGCAGCCAACAAACTCAAGCACAAAGGCGTCAGCCTCGCCGAGACCGGGCCGGTCTTTGACGACGAACGAGCACTGACGGTCGAGGACAACGATCATGACGAACAACGCTGGATCACTATTGGCCTCAACGGCAAAGGGCGCTTGTTGGTCGTTGCGTACATTTACCGGGAAGCGAATGTTGTTCGAATCATTTCTGCACGTGCCGCCACATCGAGCGAACGCTGCGCTTATTTTCTGGAGGCTTGACCGATGAAAGACGAATATGACTTCTCTCAGGGCAAACGCGGCGCAGTGGCGCTCAACAAGGGTAAAACACGCATCACCATCATGCTCGATGACGCCGTCATCGAAGCGGCGCGTACGGTCGCAGAGAGCGAAGGGTTCGGTTATCAGACGGTAATCAATAACACCCTGCGTCATGCCCTGCTCGATGCCATCGCCAAACCGGAACAAGCCGAATCGAGCGGGCAATTCAAGAAAGGCATCACCGCCGCAGACCTCAAGAGTCTCGAGAAAAAACTGTCGGCAGCGGTCGGGGAAATCCGCCGAGTGCTGGAGCCAGACGCCAAGCCCTAAACGGAAACCGGTGCAATCATCCGCGCCAGAGCCTGCCGTATGTGGGGCAGATCCGGCAGGTGCAGAGCAAACTCGCGCGCCAGCAATTCAATCAGCTCATCGACCTGCGTCACCTCGCGCCGCTCACTGCTGGCGCCCATGCGATGAACAGCGAAGCTGCCGTTGTTCAGCGTCTTGCGCCAGCCATCGCCAGTACGCGCGACCATCAGACGCTGGGTAAACGGTGACTCCGGATGCGTCGAGACGTACCAGTTGCCAATGGTGTAATCGATGTCTTCCTGGCGCTGCAGGTCGAACAGGTACATCGGCCGCCATTCCCCCGCCACGTTGGCCTGCAGCATGTAGCCGTCGGCCTGTTTTTCAATGCGATAAGGTTCGTGAGGGGTCGCTTGCTCAGTCTCGGTATCGAGGAGCAGCGGCGCGGTCGGCACCATGCCACCGAAGCCGACATCGCTGATGTAGCGTACGCCGTCGATAGTCACCAGACTCAAACGGTGCGTACGCGCTGTCCAGCTGCCCTCGGGCTGATTCATCACCACGCGCCCGCTGATGGCCCGGGTGTCGAACCCCAGCTCCAGCAACAGGGCAAAGAACAGGTTATTCAGTTCATAGCAGTAACCACCGCGCCCACCGAGCAAGACTTTTTCTTCAATGGACGGCAGATCGATCAACACCGGCGCCCCGCTGATCGTCGCCAGGTTCTCGAAGGGAAACACGCCGGTGTGACGCAATTGCAGAAGGCGCAGGGTTACAAGTGTCGGTTCCGGTGGCGTTTCAAAACCCAGACGTTGCAGGTACAGCTTCAGGTTCGTCAGGCGTGGCTCGCTCATTGCTAAGTCCTTATGCATGGGGCCGCAGGTCACTGCGTTGATGGTCGCCATGTATACGGGATCGGGCAGTGTTTTCGACAATTGATTTCGCCAATCGCCTGCTAACGCTTCTTGCGTGAGCCGATACGAATCCACGTCGGCGCATGGTCGCTGGCATGCGGTTCATTGCGCACCCAGGCGTCTACCCCGGCCTCATGCAAATAGGGACTCAGCGCCGGGTTGAGCAGCAGATGATCGATGCGCAGGCCGGAGTTGGTTTGCCAGTGCTGGCGGAAGTAATCCCAAAACGTGTAGAGACGATCCTCGGGATACAGATGCCGCAGCGAATCGGTCCAGCCCTGATCAAGCAAACGCTGATAACACTCGCGACTCTTCGGCTGCAGCAACGCGTCCTTGAGCCAGGAACGGGTGTTGTAGATGTCCATGTCGGTAGGCACGACGTTGTAGTCGCCGGCCAGCACCACCGGGTGATCACTGCTTTGCAGGTCTTTCGCGTAACTGATCAGCCGTTCGAACCAGGCCAGTTTGTAATCGAACTTCGGCCCCGGCTGCGGATTGCCGTTGGGCAGGTACAGGCAACCGACCAGCACGCCGTGCACCGCCGCTTCCAGATAACGGCTGTGCTTGTCATCAGGGTCGCCGGGCAGTCCGCGGCGGCTCTCCAGCGGTTGCGCGTCGCGGGCGAGAATCGCCACGCCGTTCCACGAGGCCTGGCCTTGCCAGATCGCGCCGTAACCGGCGGCTTCCAGTTCGGCGGCGGGGAATGCCGTGTCGACCGATTTGAGTTCTTGCAGGCAGGCAATGTCCGGTTGCTCGCGCTTGAGCCAATCCAGCAGATTCGGCAAACGCGCGCGTAAACCGTTGACATTGTAGGTGGCGATCCGCAGGTTTTTCATCAACTGAGGCTCCTGCCCATGGGCTGTGGAAATTGTGACCGCGTGAACATCACGCCGGTTGCATCGGATCCACCCGGTGCGGCGTAATAGGCCCTCGCCATTCGCCCGCTCCGCCGAGACCTGAATCCCATGCAAACCACGCTGCAAGGTCAGCGCATCCTCTTGCGCCCGCTCCAGTATTCAGATGCCGCTGCCCTGCTCCACGCTGCCGCTGACGGCGAATTGTGGAACCTCACCGTCACGGTCGTGCCGTCGGCGAGCACCGTCGACAGCTACCTGAAAAAAGCCCTCGATGGCCGTGACGCCGGTACCGTGATGCCGTTCGTCATTGTGTTGAAAGACACTGGCGAAGTGATCGGCTCAACGCGTTTCTGGAAGATCGACCCGCTCAATCGCAAGCTGGAAATCGGCAGCAGCTGGATTTCGGCGAGCTGGCAAAAATCCTTCGTCAACACCGAAGCCAAGTACCTGATGCTGCGCCACGCCTTCGAGGTGATCGATTGCGTGCGCGTGCAGTTCACCACCGACGAGACCAACCAGAAGTCGCGCAACGCGATCCTGCGCCTTGGCGCGCAACAGGAAGGCATCGTCCGCCACGAGCGGATCATGCCGGACGGGCGCAAGCGCAACTCGGTGCGCTTCAGCATCATCGACGACGAGTGGCCACAGGTGCGCCTGCAGCTGGAACAGAAACTCGCCGCCTACGCATGATGCTCAGGCGCGGTTGCGCAGCCACTGCAAGAAACCCTTTTTCGGCACGACTACCGGCACATCCTCGGTCAGCGATTGCGCCTTGTGCAGGCGGTAATCGAGCAAGGTTTTCATCGCGTCACTGATGTCATGGCGGGCATCGAGGCACGGCTTCAAGTAAGTTTTCTCGATGCGGTACAAGGCGCAAAAGGTTTTCGCGGCAAACGTCGCCGGCACCGACGTATCGGAAAGAATCCCCGCTTCGCCAATGACCTCGCCCGGGCCCATGCGCCCGGATTCGAACGGCGTACCGTGACGGGTCAGCGTTACGGTGACAACGCCGGACTCGATGATGAACAAGTGATCACTGACCTCCCCGGCGGCGAGGATGGTTTCACCGGCGCGGAAGGTTTGCAGGGTCATGTTCTGGCTGAAGGTTTCTTTCTCTTCCTGGCGCAACGTCGAAAAAATCGGCGAGCTGTCGAGCAATGCCCGTGGCCGCGAAAGGTTGGCCGGCGCACCGGTTTCATTGCTCGATAGCAAACTCACCCCGGACGCCTGCAAATGCCGATAGGCCAGATCGAACAGCTGATTGCGCACCACGCGCTTCTCCCCCATCGAGGCGACGAAACCGCTGATCTCGTATTCCGCGCCACTGCTGCCGGAGCTTTTCAGCGCCACACTTGGCGCGGGTGTATCCAGCAACTGACGACAGCCCTGCATCGCCCGCTCCAGCGCATCGATCACTGAACTGGGCCGCGCGTGAGGGCTGACCTGCACACTGACCGCGACGCCGAACATATTGCTCGGCCGACTGAAGTTGATGATCTTGGCCTTGGCCGCCAGCGAGTTGGGAATCACCGCCATGCTGCCCTGACTGGTTTGCAGGCGCGTGGCGCGCCAATCGATATCGGTGACCCGGCCTTCGGTGCCGTCGATGGAAATCCAGTCATCCAGTTGATAAGGCTTGGTGGTGTTGAGGACGATCCCGGAGAACACATCGCTGAGCGTGCTCTGCAAGGCCAGGCCGACGATGATCGCCAACGCTCCGGAGGTTGCCAGCACGCCTTTGACCGGCAGATCGAGCACGTAAGCCAGTGCCGCAATGATCGCGATGAGAAAAATCACCGCGCCGAGCAAATCCTGCAACAGCCGCCCGGTGTGGCCGACCCGTTGCATCATCACCGCGCCGATCAACACCGTCAGGGTGCGCGCGCCGAACAGCCACCAGCCAATTTGCAACCCGGTCGCCGCCAGGTGCAGCGGCACGTTGTCGGCCCACGGCGCCGGCTCCATCGGGTTGAGGCCTTCATTGAACAGCAGCACGCTGAACAAGCTGAAAATCAGCACCCGCACCAGCAGTTTCCACTCGCTGCCATGGGAGCTGATCAGGCGCCATAACCCAAGATCGAGGAGGATCAGGATCAGCGCGCAAAACAACGGATGTTCGGTGAGCAGAGACAGCATCAAACAACTCCGACGAAGGCCAATCGCGAGAAGATCGCACAGATTGAGCAAGTGTAGGAGCAATTGATTTCAGAGCATGAACACACCCGCAAAAAACCCGCAAAACCCTGCGGCAGCTCCTACAGGGGGGTGTGGGTAACTTAGGTTATTTGTCGTCAGACAGGCTGTTGTAGCTGGTGAACAGGTTGCGGTAGTCCGGGATGTGGTTGGAGAACAGCGTGCCCAGCCCTTCAATGTCGTTGCGCCAGTCGCGGTGCAGTTCACAGGCCAGACCGAACCAGGTCATCAATTGCGCGCCAGCGCTGGACATACGACTCCATGCCGAATCGCGGGTGAGTTCATTGAACGTGCCGGAGGCATCGGTGACCACAAATACATCAAAGCCTTCCTCCAGTGCCGACAGCGCCGGAAATGCCACACAAACTTCCGTCACCACACCGGCGATGATCAACTGCTTCTTGCCGGTCGCCTTGATCGCCTTGACGAAATCCTCGTTGTCCCAGGCGTTGATCTGGCCCGGACGGGCGATATACGGCGCGTCCGGGAACAGTGCTTTCAGCTCCGGCACCAGCGGGCCGTTGGGGCCGGTTTCGAAACTGGTGGTGAGGATCGTTGGCAGTTTGAAGTACTTGGCCAGATCGGCCAGCGCCAGCACGTTGTTCTTGAACTTGTCCGGATCAATGTCGCGTACCAGTGACAGCAGCCCGGCCTGGTGGTCGACCAGCAGCACTGCGGCGTTGTTCTTGTCCAGACGTTTGTATTGAGTGGTCATAGCAGTAACCCTCGCGGGTGGTAGAGGCCGACGGGGGTCGGCCTCAGGGGACTCGATCAGCGCTGGGAATCCAGCACTTCGTGTTCGTTCGCGACTTGCTGAGCCTTGAGGTAGCTCTCGATCAGCAATTGATAATGCGGCATGGCCTGGGCGTAGACGGCCGCCCACTGCTCGGCATCGGGACGGTTCCACGAGCCTTGCAGCTCGGAAAGCGTAGCCATGATGTCGATCGGCACCACCCCGGCCTGGGCCAAACGGGCAACGGTCAGATCAGTGGCAAGTTTCGAGTGATTGCCGGACGCGTCGACCACGGCAAATACCTTGTAGCCCTCATGCACAGCGGCGATGGACGGGAACGCCAGGCACACGCTGGTCAACGTGCCAGCGATCACCAAGGTTTTCTTGCCGGTGGCTTTGACCGCCGCGTGAAACTCCGGGTTGTCCCAGGCATTGATCTCGCCCTTGCGCGCCACGTATTGCGCATGCGGTGCAGCTTCGTGAATCTCGGGGATCAACGGCCCGTTCGGCCCCTGCGGTACGGAGGCTGTGGTGATCACCGGCATCTTCAACAGGGTCGCGGCTTGCGCCAGCGCTACGGCATTGGCGCGCAGTTGCGGCACATCCATGTCCTTGACGATCTGGAACAGACCGCTCTGATGGTCGATCAGCAGCATCGCTGCGTCGCTGGCATCGATGGTCGGTTTCTGGCCGTCGAAGTTCGCGGCATTGACAGTGTTCATGGGCGTTTCCTCTTTTCTCTAGGCAACAGCCATCCCTGGCCTGCGAACCGGCCTACGCGTCCTGTGTAGAGCGGAGTGGTGGTGCGTTAAGCGTGCATCTGGCCGAAGCGGCCGGACTGGAAGTCGGCGAACGCCTGGTGGATTTCCTGCTCGGTGTTCATCACGAACGGGCCGTGGCCGACGATCGGTTCGTCGATCGGCTCGCCGCTGAGCAGCAACACCACCGCGTCCTGGCTGGCTTCGAGCGTCATCTGATGGCCGTCACGTTCGAACAGCGCCAACTGCCCTTCGCGCACCGATTCCAGACCGTTGATCTGCACCGAGCCTTTCAACACCACCAGCGCAGTGTTGCGGCCTTCATGCAGATCGAGCGTCAGCAACTTGCCGGCGTTGAGGCGCAGATCCCACACGTCGATCGGTGTGAAAGTGCGCGACGGGCCTGTGTGGCCATCGAACTCACCGGCGATCAGGCGCAGGCTGCCCGCGTTGTCCTTGAGCGCGATGCTCGGAATGTCGCTGTCGAGAATCGTCTGGTAACCCGGCGCGGCCATTTTGTCCTTGGCCGGCAGGTTGACCCAAAGCTGGACCATTTCCAGTTTGCCGCCGGTTTTGGCGAAGTTTTCCGAGTGGAACTCTTCGTGGAGGATCCCCGACGCCGCGGTCATCCATTGCACATCGCCCGGGCCGATGATGCCGCCGCTGCCGGTCGAGTCGCGGTGCTGCACTTCGCCTTCATAAACGATAGTCACGGTTTCGAAACCACGGTGCGGATGCTGACCAACGCCACGCCGTTCGGTGGTCGGGGTGAAATCGGCAGGGCCGGCGTGATCAAGCAGCAGGAACGGGCTGATGTGTTTGCCCAGGTTGTCGTAGGAAAACAGCGTGCGAACCGGGAAACCATCGCCGACCCAATGGCCGCGCGGGCTGGTGTAGATACCGATGATGTTTTTCATGGTTGTCTCCAATGGGGTGAGTGACGCGATGGATTAAGCTTAAATCCATGACCATCAATGCACTAGACTGCAAAAATCAGCCTTAGCGTTCTATCTGGAGAACGATGGTGGAAGACCTCAACACCCTCTATTACTTCACCCAAGTGGTCGAGCACCACGGATTCGCTGCCGCCGGGCGGGCGCTGGACATGCCCAAATCAAAGCTCAGCCGGCGCATCGCCGAGCTTGAGGAGCGTCTCGGCGTACGTCTGCTGCACCGCACCAGCCGTCATTGTTCATTGACCGAAATCGGCCAGGCCTATTACCAGCGCTGCCTGGCCATGCGCATCGAAGCCGAAAGCGCCGCCGAACTGATCGAACGCAACCGCTCCGAACCGCAAGGTCTGGTGCGCCTGAGTTGCCCGACGGCGCTGCTCAATTCGTGGGTCGGGCCGATGCTCACGCGCTATATGCTCAAGTACCCGCTGGTGGAGTTGTTCATCGAGAGCACCAACCGTCGTGTCGACCTGATTCACGAAGGATTCGACATTGCGCTACGAGTGCGTTTTCCGCCGCTGGAAAACACCGACATGGTCATGAAAGTGTTGGGCAACAGCACGCAATCGGTGGTCGGCAGCCCGCAGTTTGTCGAACGCCTGTCGTCACCGCCCTCGCCTGCGGACCTCAACGGTCTGCCGAGCCTGCACTGGGGCGCGGCGCAGCGTGAATATCAGTGGGAATTGCTTGGGCCGAATGACAGCACGGCGCTGATCCGCCATACGCCGCGGATGGTCACCGATGATTTGATTGCCTTGCGTCAGGCGGTGATTGCCGGGGTTGGCGTGGCACATTTGCCGAGCGTGGTGGTGCGTGAGGACATTGCGGCGGGACGTGTGGTGGAGCTGATTCCGGGCTGGGCGCCGAAGTGCGGGGTGGTGCATGCGATCTTCCCGTCGCGGCGCGGGTTGCTGCCGTCGGTGCGTACGTTGATCGATTTTCTCGGCGAGGAGTTTGCCCACAGCGACATTGCCTGAATCGGCGGTGCGCCCATCGCTGGCAAGCCAGCTCCCACAGGTTTCGGGGTGTACACATAATTCATCACTCACACAAATCTCTGTGGGAGCTGGCTTGCCAGCGATGGGGCCAGCCCGGACAACACAAAATGAACATTTGATTCATGACTTCTGTTCAACAGTGCTTTGCCTCACACGCTGTTTTTCTCAACGATTCAGACACGGATACTCCAGCCTATTCCCACTGCAACCCTGGAGTCTTCCATGTCTGTTCCCGCTTTCGGTCTTGGTACGTTTCGCCTGCAAGGCCAGGTGGTCATCGATTCGGTCAGTACCGCCCTCGAACTCGGCTATCGGGTCGTCGACACCGCGCAAATCTACGAAAACGAAGCCGATGTCGGTCAAGCCATCGCAGCCAGCGGCATCCCGCGCGAAGAGCTGTTCATCACCAGCAAGATCTGGGTCGCCAACTTCGCCAAGGATCGCCTGATCGACAGCCTCAAGGAGAGCCTGCAGAAATTGCAGACCGACTACCTCGACTTGACGCTGATTCACTGGCCATCGCCGGAAAACCAGGTACCCGTCGAAGAATTCATGGCCGCCCTGCTCGAAGCCAGGCGTCTGGGCCTGACCCGGCAGATCGGCGTGTCCAACTTCACCATCGATTTGATGAAGCAGGCGATTGCTGCGGTCGGTGCAGAAAACATCGCGACCAACCAGATCGAACTGCATCCGTACCTGCAAAACCGCAAGGTGGTCGAGTTCGCCCGCAGCCAAGGCATCCACATCACTTCGTACATGACCCTCGCCTACGGTGAAGTGCTGAAAGATCCGCTGATCCACCAGATCGCCGAACGCCTGCAAGCCACCCCGGCGCAAGTCACCCTCGCCTGGGCGATGCAGTCGGGCTACGCGGTGATCCCGTCGTCGACCAAACGCGCCAACCTGCAAAGCAACCTTGCCGCCACGGCGCTGACCATGAGCGATGCCGACATGGCGCTGATTGCCACACTCGATCGCGGCCATCGCCTGACCAGCCCGAAAGGCATCGCGCCTGACTGGGACTGAGCCGACACGCGTCAGCTTTGCAGACGTTGCGCGAGGCCGGCCATGGCCTCACGCAACGTATCGCTTGCCATGCCCAACGGCGCCGCGTGCGCTTCGCGACACGCCTGCTCAAGCTCGACACACGCCGCCACCACCCGCGCCGCGCCGACCATCTGCGCCCCGCCCTTAATGTGATGCGCCAATTCACGCAGCCCTTGGCGATTCTGCTCTCGCTGCAATACTTCGAGACTTTGCAGATCGAGCTGCAAGCTGTTCAACACTTCCTTGCGCAACTGTCCGATCAACGCACGATCATCTCCGGCCATTTGCTCCAATGTGCTCAGGTCGATTTCCACCAGCGCCGGCACCTCGCCAGGGTCTAGCGTCATCTCGCAATGACGGGCAGCCGTCAACGCCTGCGCGAGGTCGTGCAAGCGGATCGGTTTGAACAAACATTCGTCCATGCCGGCATTCAGGCAGCGCGTCCTTTCCTCAGCCTGCGCGTTGGCAGTAAAGCCAAGGATCAGACACGGCTGGCGAGCGGCAAGCGACTCTTCATCACGGATCGCCCGCGCCAGTTGATAACCGTTGCGCCGCGGCATGTTGCAATCGGTGATCAGCACATCGAATGCCTGCGTCCGCCATCGCTCAAGGCCCTCGTCACCGTTCTCGGTATCGACCGTGCGGTGGCCGAGTTCACTCAACTGCCAGCACAACAGCAAGCGGTTCACCGGATGGTCGTCCACCACCAGGACATTAAGTGAACAGCTCGCTTTGACCACGGTTTGCGCGATTGCAGCGGGCTGAGCAAGCGCGGCCAACAGCGGCAGTTCAAGGCTGACTTCGACTTGCGTTCCTTCACCCAGCGCACTGTCGAGTCGCAACGTGCCACCCATCATTTCGCAGAGGCTGCGACTGATCACCAGACCCAGTCCGGAACCGCTGCGCGCCGACTGCGAGTGATTGCTCGCCTGTACGAACGGGCTGAACAGCCGGCGCCGATCGTCGTGGCTGATCCCTACCCCACTGTCTGCAATGAGCACCTTCACCGCCAGGCGCTCGGACGTCGTTGCGGTCACCACCAGCCGCAGACTGACCTCACCCTCCTCGGTGAACTTGATTGCGTTGCTCAGCAGATTCGACAGCACTTGCTTGAATCGCGTCGGATCAATCAGCACGTCAACATCGCTGCGAGCATCGAGTTCGATGTGCCACAACAAACGCTTCTGTCGCGCCAGCCCTTCAAACACCCGACACACCGACACCACCAGCTCACGCAGGTTGGCGCGTTCGGGGGCGAGGGACAAATGCCCGGTCTCGATCCGCGCGATGTCGAGAATGTCGCCGATCAGCGCCAGCAATTGTTGCCCGGCATTGGACGCCACCTGAATGGCCAATCGATCGGTCACGCCTTCCTCGGCGCGCTTCAGGGCCAGTTCGAGCATGCCGATCAAGGCGTTCATCGGCGTACGGATTTCATGGCTCATGGTCGCCAGAAACGTGGTCTTGGCGCGATTGGCGTCGTCAGCGGCGTCCTTGGCCTCCTGCAATTGCTGCAGCCACTGCTGGCGCCGGCGAATCTGTTGGCGCTGAAAAACGATCCAGCCCAGTGCAAGCGCCAGCAACACCGCTGCACCGGCAAAACCGAGGAGAATCTCGCGACGATGGCGTAGCCAATAACTGTCTTCCACCACCACATCGTGGCTCCAGCGCTCAACCAGTTCGTCCATCTGTTGCGGGGCAATGCTCAACAGCGCCTTGTTCAGGATCGAGTGCAGGGCCGGCATCTGCGGGGCCGTCGCCAACGCAATGCGCGCCGGTTGATCGCCGATGGTGCCAGTAACGCGCAGACGCTCTCGGTAGTGACGTGCGATCAGAAAGCGCGCCACCAGCAATGAACTCACCGTGACGTCGACCTGCCCCTTGGCAATCAGCGCCATGCCTTCGGCGGGGCTTTTGACTTCGACCAGACGGATGCGCGGCACGCGGCCCAACAGGTAAGCGCGCAACGGATGCCCGCGATATATCGCCAGTTGTTTACCGGTCAGGTCATCAAGGTTGAGCGGCCCCTGCGCGGTCATTGCACTGACCAGCACAAACGGATTGTTCAGGTAAGCGCGGGTAAATTGCAGTTCTGTTTCGCGCTCGCTGCTCGGCGTCACCACCGGCAACACATCCAGTTCACCGGCCTTGAGCTGTTCAATCTGCCGATCCAGCGACGTGCCGCGCACGATTTCGAAATTCAGCCCGCTACGCTGGCTGATCAGACTCAGCAGTTGCGCCGACAGCCCGCTGAAACGGCCATCGGCATCAAAAAAGGTCAGCGGCGCGAAGTCATCGATGGCACCGACCCGGATAACGGGATGCTGGTCCAGCCACTCCTGCTCATTTGCACTGAGCTGCACCCGCGACTGCTCAGCCATCTCGGCAAGGCCAGCGCTCCAGCGCTGTTCGATCCGTTGGCGACGCTCCATGGGAATGGCCGCCAACGCCCGATCGACGATGCGTTTGAGGCGCACATCGCTGCGCAGCAGGGCGAACGCGAACGCGTTGGCATCCAGCCCCGCCGGGCCGGCCAGTTGCAGATCGTTACGATAATTGGTGTTGATCAAGTAGTTGGCACTGGTGAAGTCGCCCAGATACACATCATCCGCGCCGAACGCTACCGCCCCGAGCGCATCCATTGCCGAGGGATAACGCCGCACGCTGGCCTGGGGATAGAACGCTTGCACGCTCGCCAGCGGCAGATAGTCCTCGACCATGGCCAGGCGCTTGCCGGCCAGATCGCTCGGCAACGGCTCGTCGACCCGGGTCACCAGCATCGGCTGATCTTCGGCGTAAGCCCGGGACAGGATGAACTCCGGGTCGGCGGCTTCAAAACTGTTGGAGGTCCCCAGCAGATCGAGATCGCCGCGCTTGAGTGCCGCCATCACGGCATCGCGGTTGGCAAACCGCTGCACCTCGATGCGCACGCCAAGCAACTGTGCCAGCAGATCAGCGTAATCCGCAGTGAGCCCTTCGAGTTCATGTTGATTGCGAGTGATTTCGAACGGTGGGTAATCCGCTCCGGAAATCCCCATGCGCAGCACCGGGTGCTCACGCAGCCATTGCCGGTCCTGTTCGTCCAGGCGCATCTGAGCTTTTTCCAGCCCGCCACGTGTCAGCACTTGCAGCATCTGCGGCGCGTCATTCGCCCAACAGCTGGCCATCAGGCTCAACCATAGCCAGATAATCCAGCGTCCCTGCCTCATGGCCGTTCGCTCAGATCACATGATTGCGCTTGGCGAAATCGCGCAAATGCACTGCTGAGCTGACCCCGAGCTTTTTCATCAGACGGGTTTTATAGGTGCTGACCGTTTTGTAGCTCAAGTGCATCTCCTCGGCAATCGCCTTGTTGGATTTGCCCAGCCCCAGTTGCCGGAAAATGCTCAACTCACGGTCGGAGAGCTGATCGATCATCTGTTTTTCTGTGGTTTGCACGGCATTCAGCGTGCTGAAACTGTCCGGGAACGAGGAAAAATAGGCATGGCCCGACATCACCGCCCGAATGGCAATGCGCAGCTGCTCCAGTTTATTGGTTTTGGTCACGTAGGCCATGGCCCCGGCACGCACACAGCGTTCCTGATAGAACATGGGTTCGTGGGTACTGAAAACCAGCACTCGGCAACGAAGATCATTGGTCTTGATCCGAGCCATGACTTCCAGCCCGTCCAGTACAGGCAAATTCAGATCGAGTATGACCAATCGAGGCTTGTGTTCACGAATGAGCGAAACCACCTCGTTGCCATGAGACGCCTCGTATATCTGATTGAATCCTTCGGTTTGCAACACGATTCGGATGGCAGCGCGCACCACCGGATGATCGTCGACGATCAACGCTGACTTCATGACCACTCCCAGTGCAAGGTCCGACGAACAGGCCACCGCTTCGGGCTGATCCAGACTCAGTGGCTGCCCCGGGACTGTTACATGGAACGGAGAGCAGATCACCTGTCAGACCTGACAGTTGCAGCCAGCGAGTTTTTATGCATGAGCAGCGCTTTGCACAGACAGGTATGGCCTGTGGACGGCCAACTCGCGCGGCCTGTCGGGTACGTCGACCAGCGCCATCAACTGACTGATCGACTGTTTTGAAGGCAACGCCAATTGGCTGATCTGCACATTTTCCTGAGCGAAACCCGAAGCCGGTTGCACCGGCGCCGTGTCGTCGTTGTAGATCAACGCCTGACGAACCAGCAGGTTATTCAGGAAAAACCCCGGCAGATCCAGCGAACCTGGCGCCAGCTCGGCATTGACGACCACCACATCGAACGGCTCACAACCGTAGTCCACCAGCGTCAGCAGTTCGGTAAGGCTCTGTACCGGCGCCACGCGGTAGTAATCGAGGCTGTTGAACAGACGCTCGATTTTCATCCGGTGAAAATGCTGCGAGTCGGCGATCAGGATGCGCAGGGCTTTGTTGATCATGTTCAATCTCCCGGGATTTGCGATTTCTGGGTGCGGCAAGACTACGCAAGCCACGTGTAGAGTTCTGTAGGAATCTTCCGAAAAAAGAGGTTATTCATTGGTGGTTTGCCGAGCACTGCGTCGCTGCAGCCAGTCCAACAGGTCGGGGCCGGACATCGGCCGTGCGTACCAGTAGCCCTGCCCTTGCGTGCATCCGAGCGCCAGCAGTTCGCAGCGTTGTGCATCGGTTTCGATGCCTTCGATCACCACCGTCATGCCGAGTGTTTCGCCTAACGCCAGGGTGCTGCTGATCGCTGCCCGGCAACGCGGTTCGTGTTCAAGGTTGCGCACGAATTCAGCGTCGAGCTTGATCTCGTTGAATGGCAACTGGCACAGGCGCTGCAACGACGAAAATCCTGCGCCGAAATCATCGATCGACAACTGACAACCCATCATCCGCAGCCGTACCAGGCTCTCCAGGCTGGTGGCCGGGGCTTCGAGCAGGCCACTTTCAGTCAATTCGAAGGTCAGGTTCGCACCGCAGGCGCTGTGTTGGACCAGCAGCGTTTTCAACGTCGCCGTCAACTGCGCATTCGCCAACTGAACCGCTTGCAGATTGAACGCGACATTCAATGCAAAGCCCTGAGCACGAGCACTGCGTTGCACCGTCAGGGCCTGATCGATCTGGGCAAACAGCAACTCGTCGAGCAAGCCGCAACGTTCGAGCACCGGCATGAACAGCGCTGGCGGGATGACACCCTGGGTCGGATGGTGCCAGCGACACAGTACTTCGACACCACAGACTTCGCCGGTAGACAGGTTGAACTTGGGTTGATACCAGGCATGCAATTGATGCTGTGCGAGTGCCTGCCGAACCGTCTTGTCGCTGGCCAGCGTCACGCTATCCGCAGGTTGCATCTGGACCGGCCTGTCGATCGATTTGCGCAGCAGATTTGCCAGCACCTGCACGTGCAAAGGCTTGCCGACATCGCCCAACAGTTCCAGGCCGAGCAACGCCACCATCTGATGCACCGCTCGACGCAGGTCCGCCGACAACGAGCTGCTGATGATCACGGATTTGACTTGCCCTGATGCACCAACCCGCTGCAGAAACTCCAGGCCGTCCATGCCCTCCATCTGCAAATCGCACAAGGCAATATCGACCGTGCCGACGCGTGCCAGCAATTCCAGCGCCTGCGCACCGTCACTGGCTTCGAAGACTTCGCGGCAGCCAAGGCTACGGAGCATGTTGACCGCGACTGAGCGCTGAAAAGCATGGTCTTCCAGCACTAATACACGTAAAGGCAGTTCGGGCATGAGTAATGGCTCGGGCAAGAAATGGAAAGATCGAGCTGGCGCCGATCGCCTGTTGCAATCGTCAACCAGCGTGTCGACCCGGGTGGGCGTATTGCTAAACATCAAAGTGCTCCAGCAAAGGGCCAAGCGTGTCCCGATCGGCGCTACGGATCAGCATCAGTTGACGTCGGTGGTTGGCGTAAATCGTCTCGGCCTGCGGCTGGCCACGGTGAGCGTCGTGAATCACCGCGTGGCGAATCTGGGTGTTGGTCTGAAAAAATCGAACCGGGTCCACTCCGGCAGCGACGATCAGTTGCGCATTGATGATCATCAGATCAAATAGCTCAAAGGGCTCGCAGGAATAATGGGTCACACCCAGCAGTTCACGAAACGAGTGGACCCGCGTCAGTCCTCGGCAGCCCAGTTCCTTGAAGGCTTTGCCGATTCGGTTTTGTAGGGCGGGCTGTTCGTCAACAATCAGAATTCGCCAGCTTTTGTAGGACATGGTTTCAACAGTGAGAGAAAACGTCACCGCTCGTGGTGGGATAGGCGCCACACTAGGCAAAAGAGCCAGCAAAACCTGTAGGACGAATCTGAAAAGACACCAGGAATGCTCTGAGGCACTTTCCAGACATCCGCCACGTCGGGATGAGCCGACGTGGCTGATCTCGATTTACCAGAGGTAGCGATAACCCAGACTGACCCCGAACGGTTGCTCGATACCCTCGCCTTTGGCGTATTCGGCATCCAGCGAGATTTTGCTTTTTTCACTGACCTGCAACACGCCGCCAAAGCCGAGTTCGACGCGGTTGCCCGCAAGCTCGGCATCGAACTTGTTGCCGTTCACACTGACCTTGCTGTTGCCTTTGTGCTCGGTCACGTACGACGCTTTGATATACGGCTGGGCTTTCATGCCGTTGCTAAGTTCGAGGCTGCGGCCGAACAGTGAACCGACACGGCTTTGCAGCGAGTCGAGATCATCTGACTTGACCCGCAAGCCGTTGCTGGCGGTGTAACTCGCGCCTTGGGTCCGGGTTGCCGTGAGTTCTAGTTGTGGCTCGACGAACCAGCCTTCTTTCAGATCAATGCGCTTGCCGACTTCAATGTCGGCACCGATGCCATTGGTGCTGTAGGAACCTTTCACGGCCTGACCGAGATTGGTTGGGGTCTTGATCTCGTTGTCAAAACGGCTGTACTTCAACACGCTGTCGACATACACGCCGTTATCGTTCAGCCAAGTGGCGTAGAGGCCGAACATGCGGCTTTCGATATTGCCCGTAGCGCCTTCACCGAAATCCAGATCCGAGCGCGCGGTGCCAAGCATGCCGCCGACGTAGACCTTGCCGCTGTCCAACGCGAACGCCTTGTCGGCACCGATTTCCAGACCGGTGACATCTTGCGTGTAGGCACGACTGGAGTGTTCGCTGATATCGAATCGCTTGCCGATGGCGCGAGTCCAGACGCCGCCGTCATCCTTGCCCATGCGCAGTTCGCCGAGACGTTTGACCAGCGCGTTCATCTGCGCGCCCCACAAACTGGCGCCAGCGGTGTGTGCAGCGATGGCGGCGTTGGCGCCCTTGGACAAATGCTCAGGTGCCGGGTCGATTGGCCGTGGTGGCGCGACCGGATCTACCGGATTGACGGGGGCGACGGGATCAACCGGCGTCACCGGATCGACTGGCGTTACGGGATCCACCGGAACGTTACCCGCGCTGGCCAAGACCCAGTCATCGCCCTGCTGCTGCAAGGTATAACGAAATGCACCGGCATCAACGTGTCCGCCGTAGAGACCGAATTTCGCATTGCCACCGTTGGTGTCGACCAGCAGCAGGCGGCCGTCCGACGTCGTCGGCTCATGCCCTGAATCACCAACGATCAGCGTGTGATCGCCGCTGGCCTGGCCAACGCCCTGCACCACCAGCAAATCATTCTGCTGATTGGCGATGTCGCTGTTCATCAACACACTGCCACTGCCGGACAGAGCACCGACCGTGAAGGTCTTGAAAGTGCCATCGCTGCTCGGGGCGAAGGCCAGACGACCACCGTTGAGGGTCAGTGAGTCAACGGTCTTCACCGCGTTTTCCATCACGTTGACGGTACCGCCCGTTTGAGCGACCAGCCCGTTGGCCTGAGCGTCGGCATAGAGATTGACCTGCCCGCCATTAGTGACCGTGCTGTTGTTGGCCGTGCCGCGGCCATAGACGTTTTGCACGCCACCGTCGATGAGCGTATCGGTGGCGATCGCGCCGCCGAAGGTGGTGGTGGTCAAACGCTGCTCACCGCCACTGAGAATCCGACTGCCCTGGGATGTGCCCAGATCCGTGAGAATCTGCACCCCACCCTCGTTGACCAGGGTATCCACCGCCGTTGCGGTTAGCTGAACAGTCTGGACCCCGCCCTGATTGATCACCGTACGGTTGGCGAAGCTGTTGGGGGTCTGTACGGTTTGCGAACCGCCGTTGAGCACGGTGTCGTTGGCAATGCCGGAGGTCGAGACCAATTGCGACCCCGTGGCGCCCACCACCGTGCGGTTGGAAACGCCGCTCTGCACCCGTTGGCTACCGAGTACCGTCGCGTCATTCGACACGCCATCGCGGAACACCGCCTGGGTGCCCGTCAACTCAATCAAGGTGTTATTGGCGGTGCCGTTATCGCCAACGCTCTGCTGGCCACCGATAACGGTTTCGCCATCGACCACAGCGCCATTGTTGACAGTGGCAGTGAAGGCTTGTGCATGCACCGGCATCAACATGACGACGGCCAGAGCCAGGGGTGACAGGGTCAGTGCAGGACAGGTTTTTGCCGGGACAATCTTCATGCTTTGTACCTCAGTGATGAGGTAGCGAATTTAGAGATCGGGGGAGAAAAAAAGAGCAGGAAATTTCCTTTTGTTTGTAGGAAATTTCCCACTCTCGTCACACTTGAATAGCCGCTCAGCCATTGCGGGTGAGCGGCTGGCACCCAAGGAATCAGTGACGGGCGTCCACGGCGGCGGCGCCGTTCGACACAATCACTTCGACCCGGCGGTTCTGCTGCCGACCGGCCGCATTACCGTTATCGGCAACCGCATACTCCTCGCCGTAACCCTGGGTCAGAATGCGCTGGGGATCGACACCCAGCTTCGATAGCGCCCGAGCCACCGAGGCGGCACGACGCTCGGACAGTCGCTGATTGGTCCCTTCGCTGCCGACATCATCGGTGAATCCTTCGACCCGCACCTTGCGCTCCGGGTTGTCATTGAGGAAGTCGGCCAGTTGCTGAAACTGCCGCTGGCTGCCGTATTTCAGGTCAGCCTTGCCGGTGTCGAACAACACGTCACCAAAGGTCACGACCTGACCACGATCGGTCTGTTTTGCCTTCATCGCTTGCAGCGCTTTCAACTGCTGGGTGCGCACATCAAGTTGCACCTGCGTGCGCTCGGCATCGATTTTTTTCAGCCCGGCTTCCGCCTGACGACCGGCAATGGTTTGCTCGGCCAAGGCGATTTTCTGGCTGGCCAGATACGCCAGCTGATCGATCTGCGCAGCTTTGCGATCCTTCTGCGAGGCCTGATCGGCCGCATTCAGCGCGGTAAACGCAGATTTGGTTTCAATGGCCGCCAGCGTGTTGGACTCGGGCTTGCTTTGCAGCGCGCTGAACTGCTCGCGGGCTTGCAGCAGTTGCGGATTTTCAGGCGGCGTGGCGCAACCGGCAAGCATCACGGCGATCAGCGAAGCGGCGGGCAACAGTTTGAAATTTGGCATGGGCAGGTCCTTATAGAGCGCTGGCGGGCGGGTTGAAACCGGTGACCGGGTCTTGCAGCATTTCCTGCTTGAGCACCTGAATGCCGTTGCGCGCGTCAGTCAATTGCTTCTGCCATTTCACCGCGCGCGATTTACGCTCGGCGAGGTTGGCATCGGCTTCGATCTGCTCGGCCAACAACTTGGCTTGCGGGTAGTTTTTTTCGCCAAGGGCGCGTTCCATCTCGAACATCTTGTCTTGCGCGGCCTTCATTTCCAGCGGGGCGTACTGCGTCGCTTCGGCCGAGACCGCACGGTTGACCGCGTCCTTGGACAAGCTGATCTGCTGTTCCGGAATCGGCGCGCTGGCACAGGCACTCAACGCGGCAGCGACGGCCAGTCCACAGACGGCCAGTCGTGCACGGGAAGACATACGTGGAAGGGTCATCAACAGCTCCAAATGTTAACCAGTGAAGTGAGCTCGGCTGTACGCCGAGACCACCGCACGTTAGCGACAGAGGGGCAATGACGAATGTAGGAAAATTCGCAAGAAAGACAGGGAAACTGGAAATAGTTTGTTACGCCAGGCGCTCGTCCAGTTGCTCCGCCAAACGCTCCATTGATTGCTGCAAGGCATCCACCGCTGCGGTGAGCACCTGCGTGTCGAGCCCTTCGCTGGCGACCTCCAGTGCTTCACAGGCCTGGATCAGGGTTTGCGCCTTGATAATGCGCGCGCCGCCCTTGACCCGATGGGCCAGATTGGCGAGCCCGGGCATGTCGTGCTGGGTAAACAGGCGCATCAGTTGGGCCATGTCCTGCGCATTGCTGGTGGCCAGATCGCCCAACAGACTGTTGATCGAAGCACGGTCGCCACGTGTCAATTGTTCAAGACTGCCCAGATCGATGTCGCCGCAAGCAGCAACGTCGTCCTGCTCTTCGGATGACGACCGCGGCCGCGGCACCACGCTAGCCAGGCGCAGATTCAGATCTTTCAGGCTGATCGGTTTGAACAGGCAATCGTCCATGCCGGCCTCGGCGCAACGATCCTTTTCTTCGGCCAGGGCATTGGCGGTGAATCCCAGCACCAGGCTGCGCGGCAAACCTCGCGCAGCCTCTTCATCACGGATCGCCCGCGCGAACTCGTAGCCATTCATGATCGGCATGTTGCAGTCGGTTATGACCACGTCGAAGCTCTGTTTGCGCCAGGCGCGCAAGCCGTGCGCACCGTCCTCGGCATCCGTCACCCGATGCCCCAGATAACTCAGTTGTTGCGACAACAACAGACGGTTGGCCGGGTAATCGTCGATGACCAGAATATTCAAGCTGTGTTGGCTCGACAGCACCTCGCTTTGCTGCTCCGGCGCGACGCTCAAAGGATCAAGCGTCGGCAGACTCAACAGCACCTCGATCTGCGTGCCCTGCCCCAATTCACTGCTCAACGTGAGGCTGCCGCCCATCATTTCGCATAGCGTGCGGCTGATCATCAGGCCCAGCCCGGAACCGCTGCGGGCCGACTGCCCATGATTGCCGGCCTGGGCAAACGGACTGAACAATTGCGCCTGATCCGCCGCCGAGATGCCGCGACCACTGTCCTTGACCCGCAGGCGCAGGTTCAGCCGCTCATCGTTGCTGACCTCGACCTGCACGCTCAACATCACTTGCCCGGTGTCCGTGAACTTGATCGCATTGCTCAACAGGTTCGACAGCACTTGTTTGAAGCGCAGTGGATCAATCAACACATCGACATTGCTCAGGGCGTCCAGATCCAGTTGCAGACGCAGTTGTTTCTGCCGTGCCAGACCTTCAAAAATCCGCGCAACCGATTCCACCAGCTCCCGCAGATTGGCGCGCTCCGGGGCCAGCGACAAGCGGCCGGACTCGATGCGCGCAATGTCGAGGATGTCTCCAATCAAATCCAGCAAACCCCGCGCGGCGCCCGACGCCACCTCGACGGCGAAGCGATCGAGCACGCCTTGATCGGCTTTCTTCAGCGCCAGTTCGAGCATGCCAATGATAGCGTTCATCGGCGTGCGGATTTCGTGGCTCATGGACGCCAGAAAAGTGGTTTTGGCCCGGTTCGCATCATCGGCGACGTCTTTGGCGATTTGCAGTTCCTGCAACAGGTGCTGGCGCTCGCTGACATCGATCCAGCCTGCGATCATGCCGGCGACTGTACCGTCGCTGTCGCGATACGGCAGCATCCAGTGGTAAATCGTCAGCGCGCGGCCGTCCGCCAGATTAAGGCTGCGATCCTGGATGCTTGGCAAGCCGTCATCCATCACTTGCAGGTAATCATTGTGGAAGGTCTGCGCCTGCTGCCGGTCGCTGAGCACGCCGTCCGTCACCCGCTGGCCGATCACCGCTTCGCGTTCGGTGCCAAACACTTGCAGGTAACCGCTGTTGCAGATCACCAGGCGGCCTTCGCGATCGCGCACGTAAATCGGATGCGGCGTGCCGTCGATCAGCACGCGCATGAATTCCATCTGATCATTCAGCGCGATTTCCGCCTGCCGGCGCTTGCGCATCAACAGACGCAGATAGGCAATCCAGCCCAGCGCCACCAGCAGCAATACCCCGGCGATCACGAAACCCTGGATGATCATCGCGCGATTGCGTAACCAGTAACTGTCGTCCACCACCACTTCGCTGCGCCAGCGGTTGGTCAACTCGTCCATTTCTTCCGGGCTGATGCTCAACAGGGCCTTGTCGAGGATCGAGTACAGCTCCAGCGCACCGCGATTGGTGGCCAGTGCGATGCGTGCAGGCTGGGTGCCGACCGTGCTGGTGACCTGCAATGTGTCGCGGTACTGACGCGAGATCAAATAGCGCGCACTGACCAGCGAATTGATCGCGCCGTCGGCCTTGCCCAGCGCGACCATCTCCATGGCCTCGGCGGCGTTGCCTGCCGGCACCAGTTGTACCTTGGGGTATTGCTCGATGAGGTACTCGCGCAGAATGTTGCCGCTGATCAGCGCCAGGCGCTTGCCCGCCATCTGATCCAGCGTCATCGGTTCGCCGCCACGGCGAGTGACCAGCACGAACGGGTTGATCAGGTACGGCCGGGTAAAGCGCAATTCACCCTCGCGCTCGGTGCTCGGCGTGAACGCCGCCAGCATGTCGGCCTTGCCGCTGGTCACCTCACCGATCAGCTCGCCCACCGACTCAACACGCTGTATATCGAATTGCAGCCCCGTGCGCAGGCTGATCTTGGCAAGCACATCAGCACTGATGCCGCGAAACTTTCCGGCTTCATCGACAAAGGTCAATGGCAGAAAATTCTCGTTGATCGCGACTTTGATTCGCGGGTGATGATCCAGCCAGCGCTGTTCCTTGACGCTGAAGTGCAGCCGGTGCTGCCCGGGAATGGCTACGCCACCGACACTCCAGCGCCGCCGGATGCTCATGCGCTCTTCAGCGGGAATGACCGCTAACGCCGCATCCACGATGCGCAACAAGCGCTCGTTTTCCCGGGTCACGGCAAAACTGAAGGGCTGGGTTTCCATGCGCGAAAAGTCGCTGAGCTGAACGTTGTTGAGGTAGTTCTTCTTGATCAGGTAATTGGAGCTGAGCAAGTCCCCCAGATAGACGTCAGCCTGACCAAACGCCACGGCACCGATGGCCGTCAGCGTCGAGGGATACAACTGCACTTGCGCGTCGGGGTAAAACGCCTTGACCGTGTCCGGCGGCAGGTAGTGATAGAGCATCGCCACCCGTTTGCCCGCCAGGTCCTCCGGCAGGTTGTAGCTCTCCTCAACGCGCGTCACCAGCGTGGGATTATCGTCGGCGTATGGCGCAGAGAGCGCCAATTCCGGATCCGCGGCTTCAAAGCCGTTGGCGGTGCCGATCATATCAATCTGGCCACTCTTCAGCGCAGCCAGCAAATCACCACGCGAGGCGTAGCGCCGCACCTCGACGTCGACGTGCAGCAATTGCTCGATCAACTGGGCGTAATCGGCCGTCAGGCCTTCATAGTCATTGCCGTTGCCGGTAATCGCGAAAGGCGAATAATCGGGGCTGCTGTCGCCAAGCAACAAGCGTCCTTTGCGGCGCAACCAGCCCCAGTCCGGTTCATCCAGCGACACCGCGTACTCGGCGACGTCCGAGCGACCGAGCAACTGCAGCGTGTCGGGCTGCGCGGCTGCCATCACCGGCGACAACGCCATCGAGCCGAACAGCAGCAGGCCGGCAAGGCCATTCCTGACGAAAATAATCATCTAGAGCAGATTGTTGCGCTTGGCGAAATCAGCGAGGTACACCACTGACTTGACGTTGAGTTTTTCGATCAGTCGCGTCTTGTAGGTGCTGACGGTTTTGTTGCTCAACAGCATGGCTTCGCCGATTTCCTTGTTGCTCAAACCCTTGGCCAGTTGCTGCAGAATGGTCAACTCGCGGTCAGACAGGCTCTGGATCAGTTCCACATCGGTGGCCTGGGCATCGCTGCGGCGCACCGAGCTGCTGGCCAGATTAGGGAAAAAAGTGTAGCCGTCCATCACCACCTTGATGGCTTTGATCAACTCGTCGAGGTCGTTGGTTTTCGACATGTACCCGGCCGCGCCAGCCTTCATGCAGCGCATGGAATAGAACTGCGCCGACTGCGACGTCAACACGAGGATCTTGCAGGACAGGTTCAGCGCACGGATACGCGAGATCACCTCCAGGCCATCGAGCTTGGGCATGGCGATGTCGAGAATGATCAGGTCAGGGGCGTGCTCGCGGGCCTGTTGCACAGCATCGGCGCCATTGTCCGCCTCGGCGACGACTTCGAAATGTTCCTGTTTCAACAGCATCTTGACCGCAGAGCGTATGAACGGGTGATCGTCCACGATGATCGCTTTAAGCATAAAAACCCCTGTAAGACGTTGATCAACTACTTGGCAACGCCACAAACAACAATGGGACAGCAGTCCAGATGATCCACGTGCCGAACATACACGAGCACCATCGGAGTGTAGGAAAATTCTTGAAAAATTCCGCACAACGTCACGCAACGATCAGCGCTCGCCCTCAGGCTTCTCCAGCCATTGCAGCAGGTCGTGGCCGTTCATGGGCCGGGCCAGGTAATAGCCCTGCCCTCTTTCGCATTCCAGTTCACGCAAATGCTCAAGCACCTTCGGACTGCTGATGCCTTCGATCACCAGCTCCATTCCCAACGAGCGGGCCAGTACCCGCGTGCTGGCGACCATCGCCCGGTTGCGTTGACGATCGAGGTGCTGGACAAAACGCCCATCGAGTTTTATCTGGGTGAACGGCAACTGGCACATCAGCTTCAGCGAGGAAAACCCCACGCCAAAATCGTCGACCGCTAATCCGCAGCCGAGCAGGCGCAAACGCAGCAGATTCTCCTGAGTCCCGGGTGGGCAATCGAGCAAACCGTTCTCCGCCAGTTCGAGCATCAGCACCGAACCGTTGAATCCGTGCCGCTCCAGCGCCCGTTTGATGTGTTCCACCAGGGCGCTGTGGGTCAGTTGCGAGGCATGCAGGTTGAACGCCAACTGCAACGCCACACCGCGATGACGCAAAATGCCCAGCAGGTTCAGACCCTGCTCGAGCAACTGTTTGAACATCTGGTCGGTCAGGTCATACGCCAGCACGGCGGAGAGAAAGTCGCAAGGCAACAGCGTCCCGCGCGCGGGGTGCTGCCAACGCACCAGCGCCTCCACTCCGATCACCGCACCGCTGTGCAATTGAAACTGCGGTTGAAACCACGCCCGAAACTCACCCAGCGCCAGCCCGCGCCGCACTTCATCTTCGTGGGGCAACTCTTTGCTCGGTGGCGCCAGTACCGGCGGAATCCGCCCGTGTTTATAGCGATACAACAGGCGGTTCAACGCCCGCAGTTGCACCGGCCGGCTTAGCACCCCGAGCAATTGCAGCCCCGCCAGCGAGGCCATTTGCCCCAGGGTACGCGCCAGCTCCGGCGGCAGCTCACTGCACAGCAGCACCGCGCGCACCATGCCGCTGTGGCTGGCGACACGCAGAAATTCCAGGCAATCGAGGCCCCGGTCAGTGAGGTCACAGATCACGATATCGACCCCGCCCTGCAGGTGCATCTGCACCATGGCCTGCTCGGCATCCGGCGCCTGCAGCACGTCACACACGCTCAGGCGTTGCAACATCCTGACCAGCACGTTGCGGGCAAACTCATGATTTTCCAGCACCAGAATACGTGGGGAGGTCATCTTCCTTTAATCACTCAATTGACCCGGGAGACGGGATAGTGGCCTGCGCCAGCAGGGTTGAACGCAGGACTTATCCTGCGCCCATGTAGGAAATTTCCCAGGAACTGCGGCGTCATCAGTAGTAAACAATCTGCACCACCATGATCGCTTCGAACGGTCCGACCTCGGGATCGCCCAGTGACACCACCGACGCGCTGAACGGCACATCGATATGGCTGACGTCCGCCGGAAAGTTCGCCAAAGGAAACGGCTCGTTGACCTGCACCAGATTGTTGTGGGCATCGCGCACCTGAATGCCGAACTGGCTGCCCGCCGTCGGCAGAATGTTGTAAAGCCCTTGCTGGTTGGCGGTAACAAACGTCGCACCGATGTTGATTGCACTGCTGCACTTCTTTTCCAGCGCGAGGCTGAAGGGCCGGGTCGGATTGGGTGGCGAGAAACCGGTGGTGGTTTTCTGAATCACGCCAAAATCGACGATGCCCGGCTCCGGTGTCACCGTGACATCGACCGTGCACGCGGTGCCGACAATGTTCTGCAGCCCCGACAGTTGAAAACGAAAGTTGCCGAACGGATTGCCCGGTCCGCCATTCAAGCCATAGAGGCCGTCGAACTGAAAGACGTCGTAAGTGTCTTGCGAAGGGCGCTGCAACGGCAACAGCCCACGCTTGCGGATCACCACCTGAAAGGCAATGCTTGGCGTCACCCGCGAGCAGGCAGCCATGTCGGCATCGCTGGTTGCCTCCGGGCAACCCCGGGAAATGAAACCGCTGTTCACGCCTTGCGTCGGATTGGAACTCCAGTCACCGTCCCAGGCCGTCACGCCGCGATAGACCAGGCCGAATTCGATGCCCCACGGCGTGGCGTTGAGACCCGCCGGGTTGCCGTAGAAATAGATCGGATCGTCCTCTCTAAAGTGGATATCGAAGGCTTTCCAGCAATCGGCCGGCACCACATGAGTTTTCGAGCGCCAGATGATCGTGCCGTCCGGCACCGTGTCCGGCACCGACACCGGGCCGATGTATTCGCTCAGACTGCTGCTGCCGTCCAGCGCTTTACAGGCCATCGCCGAAGCGAATTGGGAAACCATCATCAGCAGCGCCGCCACCGTCAGCCGGGTCAGCGCCGTGCGCAGCCTCACGGTTTCACACCCTTGCAGACGTTCGCCACGCAGTTGAACAGCGTGTCGGACTGGCCACCGAAGTCATTCATGTTCGACACCCGCAACGTATTGAATGACGTGTTGCTCAAGGCAAACCGCGCATTGCCGCGTGGCGCGATCATCACCGTGTCGATCGGCATTCTGGTTTTTTCCGGACCGGCCAGCAGCCCCACCACGGTGATGTGAAACGGCGTCGGGTTATCGACAATCAGCTGTTTCGCTGCCGGGTCGATTTTCAGCTTCAGGCCCAGCGCGAGGTCTTCACCACGCTCACGCTTCACCGCTGCTGGGCGATAGAACAATTTGATCTTCGACTGCAAGGCAATCTGCATCGAATTGACTGCCTGGCTCTTCGGGGGAATCTCGCGAATGTTCAGATAGAACACCGACTCGCGATCCGCGGGCAGCGCCAGCTCGGGCAGTTTGACGATACGCAGCACGCTGCTTTCGTTTGGTTCGATACGTTGCAGCGGTGGCAAGACCATGAACGGCGACGTGACTTTCTGGCCGCTCTCGTTCTCGATCCACGACTGCACAATGAACGGCAATTGCGGGTTCTTGTTGCTGACCGTGACGCTGACGGACGGCGCACTTTCTTCGAACACCAGACGGGTGCGATCCGGCACCACAGCGGCGCTGGCCAGCAGCGGCAGACAAAGGCCGACGGCCAGCCACAGACGATGAGCGGTAAATACATTGAGACGAGACATGGGTGACTCCGGATTCATTGGAAGACGCGGTTACAGACACTGAGCAGGCTTGGCGACATTGGTCACCACGTCCTCCTCAGGGAGTTTGGCCAGACTGCATTGGCCGGCGTCATCCCAACGCGCTACCAGTTCAGCCCCTGCCTTGATGCCCAACAGATAAGTGACGCCCGCCTCGCCGACGATGCCCACTTCCTTGTTGGTGTTCTTGTCTTGCACCGATGCGCCGAACGGCACCGGTTTACCGTCGGTGCGCGTCAACACGACAAACGCGTTATGGCCCTGACCGGTGGAAAAGTTCACGTAGCCGATGGCGCCCTCGGTCAGCGCCAGACGCTGGATCGGATTGGAGACTTCGGTGTTGAGCGGCAGCTTTTCGACGTTGACCCGAGCCTCATAAGCCTGAAACGACGGCAAGCCATCCATCACCGCATAGCCGTCGCGGTTGGTGCGGGTCTGGCCGGTGAAGGCCACGTCCGGCACGCCGTCGGTGGACACCAGCAAGCGGGTATCGCCGTTGGTGCCGTTGCCATGGGCCGAGACGCCGTAACGGGTGGCGACCAGCGAGCTGTCGAGTTCGCCGGTCAGCGAGCGATAGGTGCTGCCATCGGTGGAGGCCGAGGCATTGGCGCGGTAACTCGACGCACGTTTGCCGACATAGGCGTTGACGTAGCGGTTGTCGCCGACGCCGCCATACACCTGATAATTCACGCCTTCGCCGTCGTCATGGCTATATCCGACACTGGCTGAGGAATTGCCGGACCCCGAACGCTGCAGATTGCTCGACAGCATCGAGTTGCCGCCCAGTGGCACTGTCACGCCAAGATAGATCTGCGAGTCGTTCTGTCGGCTGTTCTGGGTCTGGTAGGCCGAGACGTTGACGTTGATGTTCTTGACGTTGCCTAGGGAGAAACTGCGCGCCACGGTCAACCCGAAACGATCGGCGGCGGGCGCATCCCAATAGGTCGAGTGGTCGTAAGAGAAGCTCGTCGACAACCAGGAAAAATGCTTGGCCACGGTCACCGAATAACGCTGTTTGCCCGAGTTCAGCGCATAGGAATCGGCATCGCCGACAAACTGCGAAAAGTTGGTGAAGGTCTTGTCGGAAAAGCGATAGCCCAAAAAACGCAAGTCGGTGCCAATGGCATCAAAAAGCTTGGAATAGTTGATCCGGTAAGAGTTGCCGACCACGGTTTCACCGCTCCAGCGCAGTTTGGCCCGGGAGGTGGTGACGTCCCCCGACACCGCGCCGAAGACGCCGAGATCCTTGCCGATACCGATCGCGTTGGACTGGTAACCCGCAGCGCCGAGCAGGCCGCCGTACACCGTCCAGTCTTTCGCCAGACCGTAGGCCGCCTCCGTCGCCACGAACTCGGGCTCAGTGCCGCCGTTGCCAGTCAGGCGCGGCTGACCGGCGGACACCTTGTAGCGCAACTCACCTTCCCGGGACAAAAACGGCACGGCGGCGGTGGCCACGGTGAACGTCTGCTCGGTGCCGTCCTCTTCGCGCACGGTCACGTCCAGGGTGCCTTGCACGCTGCTGTTGAGATCCTGAATGCTGAAGGCGCCCGGCGTTACCGTGGTCGAGTACAACACGCGGCCCTGTTGGGACACGGTGACGGTCGCGTTGGTGCGCGCCAATCCACTGATCAACGGCGCATACCCGCGCAGGTTCGGCGGCAACATGCGGTCATCGCTGCTCAGGGTCGCACCGCGCAGGGCGAAGGTGTCGAACACGTCGGAGTTCAGATAATCCTCGCCCACCGACAGCTTCGAACGAATCGATGGCAACGCCCGATAGGCATACAAACGGTTCAACTGGAACGCTTCGCCGTGAGGATCATGGCTCTGGCTACCGGACTCCTGGCGCGCCTGATAATCGGCGCGGATGCGCCAGGCATCGAGATTGATCCCGGCCGTGCCGTAGCTCTGTAGTGAACGCGAATCGCCGGACGGCGTATTGGTTTCGCGGCTATTGGCGATCACTCGGTAATCGAGCAGTGCGCCGTTGAGCCCGTCGCTCCAGGCGGCGGGCGGAATGTAGTTGGGGTCGTCGTATTCGAAGGTGGCCTGCGGCAGGCTGATCGACAGGCGCCCAAGGTTTTTCATGTACTTGATCGAAGCATTTTCAATGCCGCGCATATCCACGCATTGACCCTCAGCCAGACGCGGCAGGCTGTTCAGCAATGCAGGTTTGAGACCGAAGGTCGCTACCAGATCTGCGGGCAGACAGGCGTAACTTTCATCCGGCTTGTCACCGCCCTTGAACTCGATCGAGCGCGAGCCGAAGTAACGCTGGTTAACGGTAATGTCCAGCAAGTAACGGCCAGGCACGGTGTATTGGGCATGGGCAAACTGTCCGAGACTGATATCGTCGCTTTTATCGATATTCAGGAACTCCGAATTGAACTCCACGGCGTTTGAATAACGCGCACAGGAGATCAACACGCAAGACACGAAAAGTTTTCGGCCGTACACGGTAAATAGCCTTTATCAGAACTTTGACGGAAAAGAAAAAAGGGGTTTTCACCCCTTTTTCTTACAACGTGCGATACCGCGGTATCAGTTGTAGGCCACGGTGAAGTTGGCAACGCTGTCTGCTTCACCGGTGGTGACGGTCGCAGCGGTGGCTTCATACATGGCGGCGAAGGTCACGGTGTTGTTGCCGTTTTGCAGCACAACCGGAGCGACTTGCTCGGTGCCGTTGTCGAGCATTTCGCCAGCACTGGCCTGCAGACGGATGCCGACGTTCTGCGCCAGACCGGTGGTGGCGAACAGGCCTGGAACCGCTGGATCCTGCACACCGCTGAAGGTGAAGCGCGCGTTCTTCTGGGTGGTGGTGTCGCAGTCGGTCAGGATGATGTCGAACTTGACCGGGGTCGAACGGCTGCCGATGGCGGTGAATTGATTCGATGGCACCTGACCCAGGGAAACGGTCTGGTCCAGAGAGCTGGCGTCGATACCGCAGGCGCCGGATACGATTTCACCAATGAAACGCACGGTGCCAGGGTTGCCGGAGGCCGGCGTTGCAGCGTTGGCGAAAGAAGTAAGACCCATGACAACGGTAGCGGCGGTAACAGCGACGAACTTTTTCATTATTCACATCTCTTGGGATAGTTATTTATTCGGCCCAGCGGCCGGGCTTTCCCAATCACTCATGCGCGGCAACAGGTTTATTCGCAGCTGCGAACAAACTTCCTCACGAACTTTGCAACCGATGGTCCCCCCCATATATCCGGCCTTTCCTTGCCGAACTTTCCAGGTATCCGTTGCACAGCCGTAAATCCGTAACAAGTAATCAGAACGCCGGGCATCTCTGCTCCGGAACAAATAGTGATCGAGACCCAAGGGTGAAAATGTAAGTTCTTTCTTGCCGCCTTGTAGGACAATTCTCAGCAACCGAGAAATATCATTCCGTGGTACTCGGACTCCAGAACGCCTGCACCACCAGCGCCGACGTGGAAATTCGCGCCACCAGTGCGTCGAGTTCATCGCCATCGACCGACGTTGTCGCCAGCGTCGCTTCAATTTCGATTTCATCGGCGCCGAACGCATGCACATCGACATCGCTGGCCGGGTAGTTGCTGCGCTCAAGCTCGGCTTCAAGCAAGGCGAACACGGCGGTTTGCTGTGAGCGTCGGGCGATGACGTAGACGATGTTGGTGACTTCCGCCGAGACCACGTCCAGTGGCTGGCGGTTGATGTTGTTGACGATAGGCCGCAGCAAGGTGTTGGCGGCGAGGATGAACAATGTGCCGAGTACCGCTTCGGCAAGCAGATCGGCACCGGCACAGGCGCCGACCGCCGCCGAAGTCCACAGGGTCGCGGCGGTGTTGAGGCCGCGCACGTTGCCCTCTTCACGCATGATCACCCCGGCGCCGAGAAAGCCGATGCCGGAGACCACGTAGGCAACCACGCGCACTGCGCCTTCGGCACCGGCGAGACGGTTGGCCATGTCGACGAAAATCGCCGCGCCGACGGCGACCAGTACGTTGGTGCGCAGGCCGGCGGTGCGTTGCCGGTATTGGCGCTCGAAACCGATCAGGCCGCCGAGGATGAACGCGGCGCTGAGGCTGACGAGGGTATCGAGGAGCGAATCGAGGTTGAGGTTGTTGATGGCTTGCATAGTCATTTCCTTGAATACACACAAATCCCCCTGTAGGAGCTGCCGCAGGCTGCGATCTTTTGATTTTGTTTTTAAAAGACAAGATCAAAAGATCGCAGCCTGCGGCAGCTCCTACAGGGGAGAGCAATCCTGCTGTTATTGCCAGCCGAACCGGCGGATGTAGAAACCTTTCACCGCCTGGGTCAGCGCCATGTACGCCAGCAGAATCACCGGCAGAAACACGAAGTACATCGAAGGCAGCGCCTGCAGTTTGAAGTAGTGCGCCAGGGGCCCCATCGGCAGGAAGATGCCGACCGCCATGATGATCCCGGTCATCACCAGCAGCGGCGTGGCTGCACGGCTTTGCAGGAACGGAATCTTCGGCGTGCGGATCATGTGCACGATCAGCGTCTGGGTCAGCAACCCGACCACGAACCAGCCGGACTGGAACAGCGTCTGGTGATCCGGGGTGTTGGCATCGAATACGTACCACATCAAGGCGAACGTGGTGATGTCGAAGATCGAACTGATCGGGCCGAAGAACAGCATGAAGCGCCCGACATCGCCCGGCTGCCAGCGTTGCGGTTTTTTCAGCATGTCCTCGTCGACGTTATCGAACGGAATGGCGATCTGCGAAATGTCGTAGAGCAGGTTCTGCACCAGCAGGTGCATCGGCAGCATTGGCAGGAACGGAATAAACGCACTGGCGACCAGCACCGAGAACACGTTGCCGAAGTTGGAACTGGCGGTCATCTTGATGTACTTGAGCATGTTGGCGAAGGTGCGCCGCCCTTCGAGCACGCCCTCCTCCAGCACCATCAGGCTCTTTTCCAGAAGGATGATGTCGGCCGCTTCCTTGGCGATGTCCACCGCGCTGTCCACGGAAATACCGATGTCGGCGGTGCGCAGCGCGGGTGCATCGTTGATGCCGTCGCCCATGAACCCGACCACATGCCCGTTGCCCTTGAGGATGCGCACGATGCGCTCCTTGTGCGACGGCGTCAGTTTGGCGAAGACGTTGGTTTTTTCTACCGCCACTGCCAGTTCGGCGTCACTCATGCGCTCGACGTCATTGCCCAGCAGCAGGCCTTGTTGCGCAAGCCCCACTTCGCGGCAGATCTTCGCGGTCACCAGCTCGTTGTCGCCAGTCAGCACTTTCACCGCCACGCCATGTTCGGCCAATGCCCTCAGCGCGGGCGCGGTGCTTTCCTTCGGTGGATCGAGAAACGCCACGTAACCGATCAGCGTCAGTTCCTGCTCATCGGCCAGGCTATAAACTTCGCGACCTTCGGGCATCGAGCGAGCGGCCACGGCCACCACGCGCAAGCCTTCAGCGTTGAATGCTGCGGTGACCTGACGAATCCTGGTCAGCAATTCATCGCTCAAGGCTTCATCGATATCGCCATGACGCACGCGGCTGCACACCGCCAACACTTCTTCCACGGCCCCTTTGCAGATCAGTTGATGCGGCTGGCCTCGCCCTTCGACCACCACCGACATGCGCCGACGATTGAAGTCGAACGGGATCTCGTCGACCTTGCGAAACGCCGTACCGACTTTCAGTTCGCGGTGGATTTCCACGTGTTCCAGTACCGCGACATCCAGCAGGTTTTTCAGGCCGGTCTGGTAGTAGCTGTTCAGATAGGCCATTTCCAGCACGTCGTCGGAGTCCTGGCCCCAGACGTCGACATTGCGCGCGAGGAAGATCTTGTCCTGGGTCAGCGTGCCGGTCTTGTCGGTGCACAGTACGTCCATGGCGCCAAAGTTCTGGATCGCATCGAGGCGTTTGACGATGACTTTTTTACGCGACAGAAACACCGCGCCTTTGGCCAGCGTCGAGGTGACGATCATCGGCAGCATTTCCGGGGTCAGGCCGACGGCAATCGACAGCGCGAACAGCAGTGCTTCAGTCCAGTCACCCTTGGTGAAACCGTTGATGAACAGCACCAGCGGCGCCATGACGAACATGAAACGGATCAACAGCCAGCTGACTTTGTTGACGCCTTGCTGGAACGAAGTCACTGCGCGATCGGTTGCGCCAACCCGTTGCGCCAGCGCACCGAAATAAGTGCTGTTGCCCGTGGTCAGGATGACTGCCACTGCAGTACCGGACACGACGTTGGTGCCCATGAACAGGATGTTTTCCAGCTCCAGCGGATTGCGCGTGTCGCGATCGGCCTGACGCGGGAATTTTTCCACCGGCATCGATTCGCCAGTCATCGCTGCCTGACTGACGAACAGGTCCTTGGCGCTAAGCACCCGGCAATCGGCCGGAATCATGTCACCGGCCGAGAGCACGATCAGATCGCCCGGCACCAATTGTTTGATCGGCAATTCGCTGCGCGGCGCGTCACGGCGCATTACCGTGGCGGTGTTGCTGACCATGGCTTTGAGTGCGTCGGCGGCCTGATTGGATTTGCTTTCCTGCCAGAAGCGCAGCAGCGTCGACAGCACCACCATGGAGAAAATCACCACGGCGGCCTTGAGGTCTTCGGTCAGCCACGAGATCACCGCCAACAGGGTCAGCAGCAGGTTGAACGGGTTTTTGTAGCAGTGCCACAGGTGAGTCCACCATGGCAGCAGCTGTTCGTGTTCGACCTCGTTGAGGCCGTACTGCGCACGCAGCGCATCGACTTCGAAATCGGTCAGACCATCGGAATGCGTGCCGAGTGACGACAGTAAACCAGCGGTGTCGCAATGCGCGGCATCGACCAGAGTGTTGGCCAAAGTGGGTGGGACTTCACGGCTGACCGTGGTGTCGTTGATCGATTCCAGCAGCGCCAGACGACGGAAGTGCCGGGCGATGTGGCGGGTCCGCAGGAAACCTGCGAAAAATTCCTTGAGCGTAAGTTTCATGGCTGTTGCCCCTATGGTCAGCCGGGAAACCGTCAAGCAGGTACGGCCGCGCCTCGTGCGCCGGAAAAACCGGCACGGCAAGGCTTGGCGCGCCAGTCAGAAAAGACAGGCGTGTCGATAGGGCTGCGATCACAACAATGAAGTCGCAATCACGCTCTGTTCAGCGTCGATGAGAAGGACGTCTAGCCATGACCCAGGACGGGCCATGCACGGGATGCCGCTGCTCGCTTTTACGGCGAGACAACGACAGAGAAAGTCTGCGCGTTATCTTGCCGAGAATCTGCCGGTTACCGAGACCGGCCGACAACTGTCACTCGAACAAGTACCCACTGTGGGTCTCCGCTATTGATGAAAACGCGCGAAGCTTACGCCCCGATGATTGGAGAGTAAACCTGCAAAAGGAGGTGTGTCGGGGAATGTGGCGGGTGTTCAGGAAGGGTTCAGGATGATCGTTCCCACGCTCTGCGTGGGAATGCCTCAACGGACGCTCCGCGTTCGGCCTTCGATAGGGACGCGGAGCGTCCCGGGCTGCATTCCCACGCAGAGCGTGGGAACGATCTGGCCTGGAAATCGGCGTTAGCTGGCAGTTGCCAACAACAGATCCGCCATCGAACGATGTCCGCGATGCTTGCCATGTTCATACAGCGAGCCGGCGATCTCGTCCGCACGAATCGGCAGCACCGACAACAACGTGTCGCTCAGACCATGGCTGGCCTGGCAGAAGCCCTGCATGTAGATGCCGGCTTTGCAACGCTCGTCGGTGATCAGTTTGTAGTTGCGATCCACCTCGAAGTCACCCAGATACTCTTCCAGCGGCGCCAGCAGTTTGCGGTGCATCTGGCGCTCGTAACCGGTGGCCAGAACAACGGCGTCGTAGTTGCGCACGGTCACTTCGCCGGTGGCGTTATTGCGCACGGCCAGTTCAATGCCATTGGCGGTCGCGGTCGCGCTTTCGACGGTGGTCAGGGTGCGGAACGCGTGACGGGCAATCCCGGACACCTTCTGGCGATAGAAGATGCCGTAGATGCGCTCGATCAGGTCGATGTCGACCACCGAGTAGTTGGTGTTGTGGTACTCGTTGACCAGCCGCTCACGCTCGGCGCTGTTCTGCTGGAACACCAGATCGGTGAACTCCGGCGAGAACACTTCGTTGACGAACGGGCTGTCGTCCGCCGGCTTCAGGGCCGAACCGCGCAGGATCATGTCGACCTGCACCGACGGGAACGAATCGTTCAGGTCGATGAACGCTTCCGCCGCGCTCTGCCCGCCACCGATAATTGCGATACTCATAGGCTGATTGTTCACGCACGGCTGCTTGGCCATTTGCGACAAATACTGCGAGTGGTGGAACACGCGGGTGTCGCCCTTCAGCGCCTTGAACGCCTCCGGAATGCGCGGTGTGCCGCCAGCGCTGACCACCACCGAACGGGTCGTCCGTACATGTTGCAGGCCATCGCTGCCACGGGAAATCACCCGCAGTGCTTCAACCTGATGGTTGTGCAGCACCGGCTCGATGGTCAGCACTTCTTCGCCGTAACGGCTCTGTTCGGTGAACTGTCCGGCGACCCAGCGCAGGTAATCGTTGTACTCCATGCGGCACGGATAGAAGGTGCCGAGGTTGATGAAGTCGACCAGACGACCGTGGTACTTAAGGTAATTGACGAACGAGTATGGGCTGGTCGGATTGCGCAGGGTCACCAGATCCTTGAGGAAGGAAATCTGCAACTCGCTCTGCGTCGACAGGGTATTGCCGTGCCAGCTGTAGTTGGCCTGCTTGTCGAGAAACAGCACATCCAGCTCGCCCTGGGTCGGGCCGCGCTCTTGCAGAGCGATGGCCAGCGCCAGGTTCGAAGGGCCGAAACCGACGCCGATCAGGTCGTGAACGATGGGCGTTGCAATTGCCTGTGTCATTTCCAGTGTCCTCTGGAGTAACCCCTCAACGCGGGGATAAAGCCTGGGTGGCCTGACCGGCCTGAATCAGGTCAGCAGGTCGTCTGTTGAGTAGGAACGAGGACGATGAAGAGAAATTTAACCAGCAAGGATCAATGGGCATCCCACTGCTTGATCCGCAAGCGGCAATGTTTCATGGCGTTGACGATGTGCTTTTCCACCAACGCCTTGGAAATCCCGAGGTGCTCGGCAATTTCCGGATGGGACAGCCCTTCGATCTTGCGCAGCAGAAAACTTTCACGGCAGCGCGGCGGCAACTCGGCCAGCGCGCGCTGGAGCATTTCCAGACGTTGACCATGATCAAGGGTGCCATGGGGCGACGGGGTGAAATAGCGCTCTTCACTGTCCAGCACATCAAGTGATTCGACCTGGCGCAAGGCGTTGCGTCGATGATCGTCGATGACCAGATTCAACGCTGTGCGATAAAGGAACGCTCGCGGTTGTTCGATCGGCGTGTCGCTGGAACGCTCCAGCACCCGCACATAAGCGTCATGCACCACATCTTCGGCCACCTGACGGTTGCCCAGCTTGGCGTTCAGGAAACACACCAGCTCGCGATAGTAGTTTTCCAACATGACTCCCGACCGCATCGATGCAGTTCCTGTCCTTGAGCACACTGATCCGGCCACGGAATACGCAGTAGCAAGATAGTGGCAACTTGAGGTGCGTAATTTATAGTAATTCTCATATAGATTTAAAGAGCTGATTCCACATCCCGACCAAATAGTCCTGCCCGAACACCTGTTACATGATGTTTGAGCGCCTAAATTCCCTTGTGCATTCATCGTTTACAGGACAGCTCCCCGTATCTGTCGTGCCATGCGACAGCGTTCAGCGCCCCTGCACGCCTGTGTAATTGCCGAATGACGGGCCGAACCCACTGGCCGGAACCCTGCATGAAACGTCCCCGCCCCGCCCGACGCGCCTTGTTCGCCGCCCTTTGTCTGATTCCCGTGATCGCCGTTGCCGCGTGGCAAGTCCTGCCCCCCGGGCGTGACGCCCTCGCCACGGTGCAGGTGACGCGCAGCAGTATCGAAAACAGCGTGACCGCATTAGGCACGCTGCAGCCACGCCGTTATGTGGACGTTGGTGCGCAAGCATCCGGGCAAATTCAGAAGATTCATGTCGAGGCTGGCGATACGGTCAAGGAAGGCCAATTACTGGTGGAGATCGACCCCTCCACGCAGAAGGCCAAACTCGATGCCGGGCGGTTTTCCATCGAGAACCTCAAGGCGCAGCTGCAGGAGCAACGCGCCCAGCACGACCTTGCGCAACAGAAATACCAGCGCCAGCAGAAGCTCGCCGCCGGTGGCGCCACCCGTGAGGAAGACGTGCAGACGGCCCGCGCCGAAGTCCGCGCGACACAGGCACGCATCGACATGTTCCAGGCGCAGATCCGTCAGGCCCAGGCCAGCCTGCGCAGTGACGAAGCGGAGCTCGGTTACACGCGCATTTATGCACCGATGAGCGGCACGGTCGTCGCCGTCGGCGCCCGCGAAGGCCAGACGCTCAATGCGCAACAGCAAACCCCGCTGATCCTGCGCATCGCCCGGCTCTCGCCAATGACCGTGTGGGCCGAGGTTTCCGAAGCGGACATCGGCCACGTCAAACCCGGCATGACCGCCTACTTCACCACCCTCAGCGGCGGCAGCCGGCGCTGGAGCAGCACGGTGCGGCAGATTCTGCCGGTACCGCCGCGCCCCCTCGAACAGAACCAGGGTGGCAGCCCCACCAGCGGTCGCAGCGGCAGCGAACGCGTGGTGCTCTACACCGTGTTGCTCGACGTCGACAACGCCGACAACAGCCTGATGACCGACATGACCGCGCAGGTGTTCTTCGTTGCGCAACAAGCACAAGACACCCTCACCGTGCCGACCGCCGCCCTGCAACCCGGCTCACGCCCGCAGTGGCAACGGGCGCAGATCGTCGCCGCCAACGGCGAAGTCCAGGCGCGTGACGTGCGCACCGGCATCAGCGACCGCTTGCGCACACAAGTGCTTGAAGGCCTGGTCGAAGGCGATCACATCCTCAGCGCGCCGGCCACCGGCAGCGGAGGTTGAATGCAAACCCCACTGATTGACCTGCGGCAGATCCGCAAATCCTACGGCGGCAATGACAGCCCGCTGGTGGAAGTATTACGCGGCATCGACCTGTCGATTCATGCTGGCGAGTTCGTCGCCATCGTCGGCGCATCCGGCTCCGGCAAGTCGACATTGATGAATATCCTCGGCTGCCTCGACCGCCCTACCAGCGGTGAATACCGTTTTGCCGGTGAAGACGTCGCCCGACTCGACACCGATGAACTGGCCTGGCTGCGCCGCGAAGCGTTCGGTTTTGTGTTCCAGGGTTATCACCTGATCCCCTCCGGCTCCGCCCAGGAAAACGTCGAGATGCCGGCCATCTATGCCGGCACCCCGGCCGCCGAACGTCACGCCCGCGCCAGTGCCTTGCTGGAGCGGCTCGGCCTGGGCAGCCGCACCGGCAACCGCCCGCATCAGCTTTCGGGTGGTCAGCAACAACGGGTCTCGATTGCCCGGGCGTTGATGAACGGTGGCCACATCATCCTCGCCGACGAACCCACCGGCGCCCTCGACAGCCACAGCGGCGCCGAGGTCATGACCCTGCTCGACGAACTCGCCGGTCAGGGCCATGTGGTGATTCTCATCACCCACGACCGCGAAGTCGCGCAGCGTGCCAAACGCGTCATCGAGATTCGTGACGGCCTGATCATCAGCGACACCGCCGAACACCCGTCAGCCCCGCCCCGCAGCGCCAACCCCGGCGCCTTGCAAGCAGTGGATCTGCGCCAGCGCCTGAGCACCGGCAGCACCCAGACCGGCGCGTGGAAAGGTGAGCTGGTCGACGCCGTGCAAGCGGCGTGGCGAGTCATGTGGATCAACCGCTTTCGCACCGCGCTGACACTGCTGGGGATCGTCATCGGTGTGGCCTCGGTGGTGGTGATGCTGGCGGTGGGCGAAGGCAGCAAACGCCAGGTGATGGCACAGATGGGCGCGTTCGGCTCCAACATCATTTACCTCAGCGGCGCCGCTCCCAACCCGCGCACGCCACCGGGCATCATCACCCTCGACGACGTCGCCGAGCTGGCCGCCCTGCCCCAGGTTGAACGCATCATGCCGGTCAACGGTTCGACCGCCGGCGTGCGTTTCGGCAATGCCGACCACACCAGTTACGTCGGTGGCAACGACACCAATTTTCCAATCATTTTCAATTGGCCGGTGGTCCAGGGCAGCTACTTCAGCCAAGCCGATGAAGACAGCGCCGCCGCCGTCGCCGTGATCGGTACCAAGGTGCGCGATAAACTGCTCAAGGATGTCGCCGACCCGATTGGCCAATACATCCTGATCGAAAACGTACCGTTTCAGGTGCTCGGTGTTCTGGCGGAAAAGGGCTCAAGCTCGGGCGATTCCGACAGCGACAATCGCATCGCCGTACCCTACTCGGCAGCCAGCACACGCCTGTTCGGCAGCCGTAATCCGGAGTACGTGGTAATCGCCGCCAAGGATGCACGCAAAGTCAAAGACGCCGAGCAGGCGATCGAACAGGCAATGCTGCGCCGGCACAACGGCAAGAAGGATTTCGAACTGACCAACAATGCCGCGATGATCCAGGCTGAAGCGCGCACGCAAGGCACACTGTCGCTGATGCTCGGCGCCATTGCTGCGATCTCGTTGCTGGTCGGCGGCATCGGCGTGATGAACATCATGCTCATGACCGTGCGCGAACGCACCCGGGAAATCGGTATTCGCATGGCCACGGGCGCCCGACAGCGTGACATCCTGCGCCAGTTTCTCACTGAAGCGGTGATGCTCTCGGTGGTCGGCGGCATTGCCGGCATCAGCCTGGCGATGCTGGTCGGCGGCGTCCTGTTATTCAGCGGCGTAGCGATCGCATTTCAGTGGCTGGCCGTGATCGGCGCCTTCGCCTGCGCACTGGTCACCGGCGTCCTCTTCGGCTTCATGCCTGCCCGCAAGGCTGCCCGGCTCGACCCGGTCACGGCCCTTACCAGTGAATGATCGATCTATGAAAGCGCCATTGACAATCCTTGCTGCCAGCCTGTTGCTGGCGGCCTGCAACAGCCCTGCGCCGCGCCCCGACAGCGGCGTGCAGCCACCGACCGCCTGGCAATCGCCTGACCACCCCGGCGCCGTGCAGCACAACCGCCAATGGTGGATGCAGTTCGGCAGCCCCGAGCTTGATCGTCTGGTGGAACAGGCGCGACTGGGCAGCCATGACCTCGGTGCCGCCGTCGCTCGCGTCAGGCAAGCCCAGGCCAGCGCGACGATTGCCGGCGCCCCGCTGCTGCCGGAAATCAAGGCCGGTCTCAATGCCAATCGGCAGAAACTGTTGCACGGCAAAGGCTACAGCCAACTCGACGTCAGCCCGGATAATCGCTCGCTGGATTATTACGATGCCGAGTTGAGCGCCAGTTACGAAATCGACTTCTGGGGCGGTAAACGCGCGGCCCGCGACAGCGCCGTATTCGGGGTGAAGGCCAGCGAATTTGACCGCGCCACCGTCGAACTGACCCTGCAAAGCGGTGTGGCCAGCAGCTACACCCAAGCCTTGGCGTTGCGCGAACAGGCGCGCATTGCCGAACTCAATCTGGCCAACGCGCAAAACGTCCTGCACCTGGTGCAAACCCGCTTCGACGCCGGCAGCGCCACCGCACTCGAACTGGCCCAGCAAAAAAGCCTGGTAGCGGAACAACAGCGCAAATTGCCGCTGGTGCAGCAACAGGCCCGTGAAGCATTGATCACTCTCGCCGCCCTGCTCGGCCAACCGGTGCAGGCCTTGCCTTCACCGCAACAGTCGTTCGAACAGTTGCAGTGGCCGAATATCGCCAGTGGCGTGCCGAGCGATCTACTGAGCCGGCGTCCGGACATCGCCAGCGCCGAAGCCAGACTGGCAGCGGCTCAGGCTGACGTCAGCGTGGCTCGCGCGGCCATGCTGCCGAAAATCACCCTGACCGCCAGCCTCGGCACCGGCGCCGATCTGGCGGCGGACCTGATGCGCACCACGTTCTACAACCTGTCCTCCGGATTGACCGCGCCGATCTTCAACAACGGCCGCCTGAGCGCCGAGCGCGACAAGGCCAAGGCGCGTCAGGACGAACTGCTGGAAACCTATCGAGGGGCGATCATCAATGGTTTTGCCGACGTGGAAAAAGCCCTGAGCAGTATTCGCGGCCTCGACGAGCAACGTCAGTGGCAAAGCGAAGAGTTGAGTCAGGCGCAGACCGCGTTCGACATTGCGCAACGTCGTTATCAGGCCGGCGCTGAAGACTTGCTGACGGTGCTGCAAACCCAGCGCACGCTGTATGCGGCGCAAGACATGAATGTGCAACTGCGGCTGTCGCGCTTGCAGGCCAGCATTGCCCTGTACAAGGCGTTGGGCGGGGGGTGGCAAGTCATCTGACAGCAACATCTCCTGTAGGAGCTGTCGAGTGCAACGAGGCTGCGATCTTTTGATCTTGCTTTTAAGAGTCAAATCAAAAGATCGCAGCCTTCGGCAGCTCCTACACGGGGATCGCGTCGTGACTGATTAAATGCTCGGGGCAAAAAAATCGCAGCACCAGGCTGCGATTTTTTTTGCGCTTAAAGTTGCCGCCCTTTCACTTTCAAATGCCGGGCGTACCAAGGCCGCTGCGGCACTTTGCGAAACAGGTCAGCCATGTTGTCTTCATCGCCAAAGGTGATGCGCAACGCCAGTTTCATGGTTTCCGGGTCCATCTCCACCGAGCGCCCGATTTGCAACCCCGGCACGGTGCTGCAGCCATGGGTGTCCGGCCCCAGCCAAGGGTCGTCGACCTCAACCCAGCGCCCCGGTGCGAACCACGGCACACCGTTGACTTGCAGTCGACTGACCTCGCCCGGATGGAAACGCTCGTGGGCGCGGAACCAGTCTTCAATACGGTCATCGATCCAACCGTGGAAACGCCAGAACACCGGGTTCACATGGGAGGAAAACGGGTCGCCGAGGAAGTCGTTTTCCGGCGCATACCAGCGCGCCGAAAAGTCTGCCTGATCCCTCGCCATCGGCACCGGAATGTCGTTGGACGGATCCCGCGCCACCGACGCCCAGCGCATGTGCAGCCAGTCGTGCAGGCCCAGTTCGACTTCCGAGCCAAACTGGCCAAGGGAGAGTTTCGACAAGTAGCGCGGGTCGCGGTACTGCGATTCCCACACCTGGAAATTGCTGTGGTAGGTCTCGGCCGCTTTGATGTCGCTGACCCACTTGGTGTACTCGTCGTCACCTTCGGTCAGCCAGGTGGGCGGCAGCGCGTCGCCGTCGTGATTGTCGAAGTAGCGGGCGAAGCCCTGGCGGTCACGCTCCAGTTCCGGCTGCGGCATCGGGAAAGCCTGCCAGGACGGCAGATCCTGCATCGAACGGGCCTTGCCGAGCATGTGTCGGTGCATGAAGAAGAAGTCGATGCCCGAACCATTGCGATCCTTGCTCGGCCCACGGGCATCGCGCTCCTTGTCACGAGGGCCGGGTTGCCAGCCGATACCGCGCAAGGCGTCGCGTTTTTTCTCCGAGAGCTTGTGCCACTTGTCGCGACTGGCGTGCCAGAGCTGGTGGAACAGGCGATGTTCCGGCGCCACCAGCCACGCCAGCAATGTCGGGTTCAACCCGGTGCGCTCGCGGGCTTCGGGGAAACGCCGCTTGATGGCGATGAAATGGTTGTCGAGTTCAGGCAGCGCCAACGGCCGATCCAGGCGCAACACCTGCCCGGTGAACGTGCCGCTGCCAGCATTGCCGAACGCCGCCCAGACTTCGTCGAGTTTGACTTTGAATTCGTAGACCGGCGGCGCGTGCGGCGCGTCGGTGCGCATCAGCCGCCAGTACAATTCGGCGCCGTTGCCCGGCGCCAGATCGCCAATCACCTGATAACGCGCAGGTTCTGCTGAACGCAGATTGGCACCGGTATCGAGAAACCCGCGCACGCCGCGGCCCCGGTGGGCAATGTCGAGAAACAGTTCCAGGCCTTCGCGTGGCAAGCCATCGAGCCCCGCCGCAGCGCCGTTGAAACGGATATCCCAGACGCCGCGCAGGTTGTCCGCCAACTGTTGACCGGCGGTATCGGCCAGATCGACCGTGGCCTCCCCCGGGGTGATCGGAAACTCCTCGCGGGTCAGCTCACGATGTGCATAAAAAGCGGCAGGCAGCGCGGCGCCCGTGAGTGCCATGCCTGCCATGAACCAGCGTCGAGAGATCGTCATTGCCCTACCTGTGTCAGCCATGAAGCAGGCTTTATCCAAGCTAGAACGTTTGCTCGTCGGGGAAATTTACGGCCCCGGCAAAAGATCGCGACGCGCCGTCAGCGCTTTTGCGGCCCGCGACTAAATTACCCGCCCGGCCACTCGTTCCTCCCAGATAGCAAAGGCCCCTGCGCCTGCACCTCGACGGCGAACCTGAATGAGATGGCAATGACAAAACCGCGTTCGAAAAAGGCTCTATTTATCGGCCTGCCGCTGGCCTTGGCGATCAGCGCCGGCGCAGGGTTTCTGGCCTGGGATTACTGGTTTCGGGACAACCCCGGTTATCCGGTAAAAGTGATGAAACAGGCGACCGAATTGCAGGATCGCATTCTCTCCTTCGACAGCCACATCACCGTACCCCTGAGTTTCGGCGCCCACGGCAACGAAGCCGACAAGGACGGCTCCGGCCAGTTCGACCTGATCAAGGCCAATCGCGGGCGTTTGTCGGGCGCTGCGCTGACGGTGTTCGGCTGGCCGGAAATGTGGAACGGCCCGAATGCCCCGCATCGCCCGACCGAAGGTTTTGTCGAAGAAGCCCGCAACCAGCAGGAAGTGCGCTACAAGATCATCACCGGCATGGTCCGCGACTTCCCCAATCAGGTCGGCATCGCCTACACCCCGGATGATTTCCGCCGCCTGCATGGCGAAGGCAAATTTGCGATTTTCATCAGCATGCTCAACGCCTATCCGCTGGGCAACGACCTGAGCAAACTGGACCTGTGGGCCGGGCGCGGCATGCGCATGTTCGGCTTCAGCTACATCGGCAACAACAGCTGGGCGGACTCGTCGCGCCCGCTGCCGTTCTTCAATGACTCGCCGGACGCCCTCGACGGCCTCTCCGATATCGGCAAGCAAGCGGTGCAGCGTTTGAACGATCTGGGGGTGATCATCGACGTTTCGCAGATGTCGACCAAAGGCCTGGAACAGGTTGCGCAGTTGAGCCGCACACCGTTGGTGGCCTCGCACTCGGCGCCGCGGGCGGCGGTGGATATTCCGCGCAACCTCAGCGACAAGGAATTGCAGCTGATCAAGAACAGCGGCGGCGTGGTCCAGGTGGTCGGCTTCTCGCAGTACCTCAAACCGCTGACCCAAGGCACTCAAGACAAACTCAATGCCCTGCGCGCCCGCTTTGATCTGCCGCCATTGCCAAACCTGGCCATGGCGCTGATGCCGGGTGACCCGATCATTACTGCGTGGTCGGAACAGAAACTCGGCCAGTACGCCAGCGGCCTCTACGGCATCCTTGAAGAGGAACCGAAAGCGACCCTCAAGGATCTCGGCGATGCCATCGATTACACCGTGCGCAAGATCGGTATCGACCATGTCGGCATTTCGTCCGACTTCAACGACGGCGGCGGCATCAAGGGTTGGGAAAACGTTGGCGAAATCCGCAACGTCACCGCCGAGCTGATCCAGCGCGGCTACTCCGAAGCAGACATCGCCAAACTGTGGGGCGGCAACTTCATGCGCGTCTGGGATCAGGTGCAGAAAGCCGCGAAACCGGCGCTGATTTCCCGTCAGGACACTGCCAAGCCATGACAGACCGCCGTACCTTTCTGAAACAGGCCGGTGTGATGGCGGCCGCCCTGCCGTTTGGCGCCAGCCTCACAGCGCCGGCAATGGCAACGACCGCCCCCGGGGCATCCGCGAACAAATGGACGCAATTGCGCCAGTTGTTCGATCAGGATCCTCAGGCGATTCATTTCGCCAACTTTCTGATCACCTCCCATCCCAAACCTGTGCGCGAAGCCATCGAACGCCATCGCGCCACGCTCGACCGTAATCCGGGACTGGCGATGGATTGGGATCTGGGGAGCAACGAACAATTGCAGCAGAACGTGCGGGTCTGGGCCGGCAAGTACCTGCAGGCCAAACCCGGCCAGATTGCCCTCACCGGCAGCACCACCGAAGGCCTGGCGATGATTTATGGCAGCGTGCAGGTGCGCCCTGATCAGGAAATCCTTACCACCGAGCACGAGCACTATTCCACTCGCAACATCCTCGATTTCCGTACCCGCCGCGATGGCACCCGAGTGCGCAAACTCAAGCTGTTCGACACCCCGCAAAGCATTTCGCTGGATCAGGTGCTCGACACCATCAACCGCAACATCCGCCCTGAAACCCGCGTACTGGGCATGACCTGGGTCCATTCGGGCAGCGGCGTGAAATTGCCGATCAGCGATATTTCGCGGCTGGTCGATGAACACAACCGTCAACGTGACGACAAGGACCGGCTGATTTACGTGGTCGACGGCGTGCACGGTTTCGGTGTCGATGACTTGAGTTTCCCGCAGATGAACTGCGACTTCTTCATCGCCGGTACCCACAAGTGGATGTTCGGCCCACGCGGCACCGGCATCGTTTGCAGCCGCAGCGAAGAGCTGAAATACGTCAGCCCGAGTGTGCCGACATTCTCCGAAGCCACCTCCTTCGCCACCATCATGACCCCGGGCGGTTATCACGCCTTCGAGCATCGCTGGGCGGTGGACGAAGCGTTCAAATTGCACCTGCAACTGGGCAAGGCTGACGTTCAGGCGCGCATCCATCAGCTCAACAGCTACCTGAAACAGCGCTTGCAGGAACAGCCGGGGATCGAGTTGGTGACCCCGCTCGATCCGAAATTTTCTGCCGGCTTCACTTTTTTCCGGGTCAAGGGCCATGACAGCGACGAAGTGGCTGCCTACCTGATGCAAAACCGGGTGATCTGCGATGCAGTCAGCCGCGACGTCGGCCCGGTGATTCGCACGGCGCCCGGCCTGCTCAACAACGAAGCCGAAGTGGACCGGTTCATGGCCATCCTCGGTCAAAAACGGCGCGCCTGATCCCTCGACTCCAGTTTTCCTTTCACAGAGACGACTCATGAAAAAGCCTCACGCCTCTTTCACCTTCAAGGCGCTACCCGCGCTGGCCCTGACCGTGCTGTGCGCCGGTCTGTTGCCCGGCGCCGCTCAAGCGGCCACGCCACCCGCGCCGGGAAAAGTGTTCAAGGACTGCAAGGACTGCCCGGAAATGGTCGTACTGCCGACCGGCACCTTCACCATGGGCACCCCGGATGACGAAGTCGGCCGCGAGCCAGACGAAGGACCGCGCCACGCAGTGACCTTCAGCAAACCGTTCGCCATCAGCCGTTTCCAGGTGCTGGTCGGCGAGTGGGACGCGTACGTGCGCGAAACCGGCAACAAGCCTTACGACTTCGATGATCGTCCGGGCCGTCGCTGCACTGCCGGCAAGCCGGAATTCAAACAGACTGCCCGCGACCCGGCGGTGTGCATGAACGTCGCCGAAGCCCAGGGCTACATCGATTGGTTGTCGAAAAAAACCGGTCATGCCTATCGCCTGCAAAGCGAATCGATCCGCGAGTACGCCGCACGCGGCGGCAGCACCGGGCCCTTCCCTTTCCCGTTCGATGAAGGCAACAACTACCAGATTTCCAAACACGCCAACACCTATGGCGCCGCCGACGGTTACAACTTCACGTCCCCTGCAGGCACGTTCCCGGCCAATGCCTTCGGCGTTTACGACGCCCACGGCAACGTCTACGAATGGACCGCCGACTGCTATCACAAGGATTATTCCGGCGTGCCCAACGACGGTCGCCCATGGACTCAGGAAGACTGCGAGCGTCAGGTCATGCGTGGCAACGACTGGGGCGAGGCGCCGGTGTTCTCGCGCTCCGGTAACCGCAACAGCAGCTGGCCGACCAGCAAAGGCGACTGGCTCGGGTTTCGCGTAGTGCGCGACCTCTGATCCTGCCCGCCACGACCGCAGCCCCGTCTGCGGTCGTTTAAAGAAAGTCCGTGACCATTCGTTTTCCTTAAGTACCGGCACTCCCTCCGCACCGAAGCAGGAATCCTCCATGACCAAGCCTACGCGTGGGGCGATCAACGAATTGTTCGCCTTGCTCAAGCCCTTCCGCCTGATTGTCTCTGTGTCCATCGTGCTCGGCATGATCGGCGGCCTGAGCGTCACCGTGCTGCTGGCAACCATCAACAATGCCCTGCACTCCGACGACGGCCTGACCCGGACCGTGGTAATGATTTTCGCCGGTCTGTGCGCACTGGCCTTGCTGACGACGATTCTGTCCGACATCGGCACCAACTACGTCGGCCAACACATCATTGCCAAGCTGCGCAAGGAACTGGGGGAGAAAGTGCTGTCGGCGCCGATCGACCAGATCGAACGCTATCGCAGCCATCGATTGATCCCGGTGCTGACCCACGACGTCGACACCATCAGTGACTTCGCCTTCGCCTTTGCCCCGCTGGCGATTTCCATGACGGTTACCCTCGGCTGCCTCGGCTATCTGGCGCTGCTGTCCTGGCCGATGTTCTTGATGATGCTGGTGGCCATTGCGATCGGCACAACCATTCAGGCGATTGCCCGGGCCAAGGGCATGCGCGGTTTCTACGCCGCACGCGACTCAGAAGACGAACTGCAAAAGCACTACAACGCGATTGCCGAGGGCGCCAAGGAACTGCGCATTCACCGCCCGCGTCGCCAGCGCATGTTTGTCGCCGGGATTCAGAAAACCGCCGAAAAGATCTGCGACACCCAGATCAAATCCATCAACACCTTCGTCATCGCCAAGTCCTTCGGCTCGATGCTGTTCTTCGTGGTCATCGGCATGGCACTGGCCCTGCAGTCCTTCTGGCCCAGCGGCGACAAAGCGGTGATGAGCGGATTCGTCCTGGTGCTGCTGTACATGAAGGGACCGCTGGAGCATCTGGTCAGCACGTTGCCGATCATCAGCCGTGCGCAGATTGCCTTCCGCCGCATCGCCGAGCTGAGTGAACAATTCTCCTCGCCGGAACCGCATCTGCTGCTGGAAGACCAAGGCAAGAAACCCGGTGCTGTCAACAGCCTGGAACTGCACAACGTGCGTTACGCCTTCCCGCCCGTGGAAGGCAGCGAACCGTTCCGTCTGGGGCCGGTCAACCTGCGCATCGAACAGGGCGACATCGTGTTCATCGTCGGTGAAAACGGTTGCGGCAAAACCACTCTGATCAAATTGTTGTTGGGTTTGTATGCCCCGACCGAAGGGGAGATCCGCGTCAACGATCAGCCGATCACCGCGCTCAACCGCGACGACTACCGGCAGAACTTCACCACGATTTTTGCCGACTATTACCTGTTCGACGATCTGATTCAGGGCGACCGCGAAGTCCCGCAGGATGCGACCCGCTACCTCGAACGTCTGGAGATCGCGCACAAGGTCAGCGTGCGCGACGGCGCGTTCAGCACCACCGATTTGTCCACCGGCCAGCGCAAGCGTCTGGCACTGGTCAACGCCTGGCTCGAAGAGCGTCCGGTGCTGGTGTTCGATGAATGGGCGGCCGATCAGGACCCGACCTTTCGGCGAATTTTCTACACCGAGTTACTGCCTGACCTCAAGCGACTGGGCAAGACCATCATCGTGATCTCCCACGATGACCGTTACTTCGACGTCGCCGATCAACTGGTACGCATGGAGGCCGGCAAGGTCAAAAGCGAACTGCAAACCGCTTGACCGACGAGGCCGCGGCCAGGCCGGAAAAATAATTTTCCGGTTTGCCGCGGCTTCCTCGTCTTAATGAGATGAATAAGAACCATTAACAACTATACCTGCCAAGGTCTTAACCTCATGTCCGCATCCCGTTTCATGCTTCGCCCTCTGACTCGAGCCCTGCTGATGCACGGCGCGACACGCACTCGACTGGCCGGCACCGGCCTTGGTCTGGCACTGACACTCACGGCAGCGCCGTATGTCCAGGCCCAGGAATGGACCTTGAACATCCCGTCGCAGCCATTGGCCCAGGCGCTGCAAACCCTCGGCCAGCAGACCAGCCTGCAAATCATCTACAGCCCGGAAAGCCTGCAAGGTTTGCGTTCGACCGCGCTCAACGGCCGCTACCAGGATGATGAGTCGCTCAAGGCGATGCTTAACGGCACCGGCATCCGCTACCAGCGTGACGGCAACACTGTGACCGTCCTCGGCCCTGCCACCGGCAGCGCGATGGAACTGGCACCGACCAACGTCAACGCCAACCGCCTGAGCGCGACCACCGAAGGCAGCAACTCCTACACCACCGGTGGCGTGACCATTGGCAAAGGCGTGCACTCGCTGAAGGAAACCCCGCAGTCGGTCACCGTGATGACCCGCAAGATGCTCGATGACCAAAACCTCAACACCATCGAACAGGTGATGGAAAAGACCCCGGGCATCACCGTGTATGACTCGCCCATGGGCGGCAAGTATTTCTATTCCCGTGGCTTTCGCATGTCCGGCCAGTATCAGTACGACGGCGTGCCGCTGGATATCGGCAGCAGCTACGTGCAGGCCGACAGCTTCAACAGCGACATGGCCATCTATGACCGCGTGGAAGTACTGCGTGGCGCGGCCGGCATGATGAAAGGCGCTGGCGGCACTGCCGGTGGCGTCAACTTCGTGCGCAAGCGCGGCCAGGACACCGCGCACACACAACTGTCGCTGTCGGCAGGGACGTGGGACAACTATCGCGGCCAGGTCGATACCGGCGGCCCGCTGAACGACTCCGGCACCATCCGTGGTCGCGCCGTGGTCACCGAACAGACCCGTCAATATTTCTATGACGTGGCCAGTCGCAAAGACCAGATCTACTACGGCGCTCTGGACTTCGACCTCAGCCCCGACACCACCCTGGGTCTGGGCTTCGCCTGGGAAGACGTCGACGCCACGCCGTGCTGGGGCGGCCTGCCGCGTTACGCCGACGGCTCCGACCTGCACCTCAAGCGCTCCACGTGCCTGAACACCGCGTGGAACAACCAGCGCAGCAAACGCGCCACCTACTTTGCCGACCTGAAACACCAGTTCAATGACGACTGGTCGCTGAAAGTCGCCGGGGTGTACTCGCGTAACACTCAGGACATGGAATACGCCTTCCCGAGCGGCGCGGTACCGGTCGGCGCCACCGCATCGAACACCCTGATGCTGGGTAGCATTTACGACTACGACCAGCGCGATTACGGCTTCGATGCCTATGTCGACGGCAAATTCGACGCCTTCGGCCAGCAACACGAACTGACCATCGGCGCCAACGCCAGCCGTTCGCACAAGGATGACTTCTACGCCGTCGCCGCGCTGCCACAACGGCAGAACGTGCTCGACCCGAACCACCACATCCCGCAACCGGACGAAAGCTACTACCTGGCCAATGCCTCCCGTGGCGGCCCGGTGGACATGCACATCAAGCAATACGGCGCCTACTCCATCGCCCGCCTGAAACTGGCTGATCCGCTGACCCTGGTACTGGGCAGCCGTGTCAGCTGGTACAAGTCCGACACTGACTCGGTGCAGTACTTCCGTGGCGAAGGCACCCAGGTCGACACCAAGTCCACCGAAACCGGCCAGGTCACGCCGTTCGCCGGTGTGCTGTTCGACCTCAACGACAACCTGACCGCCTACGCCAGCTACACCGACATCTTCACCCCGCAAGGCGCTTACAAGACCATCGATGGCAGCACCCTCAAGCCATTGGTTGGCCAGAGCTACGAGCTGGGGATCAAGGGTGAGTGGTTCGACGGTCGTCTGAACAGCTCCTTCAACCTGTTCCGCACCCTTCAGAAAGATGCGGCCCAGGATGACCCGCGTTGCGAGGACAGTTCTTGCTCGATCAACTCCGGCAAGGTTCGCGCGCAGGGCTTCGAAGCTGAAGTCAGCGGTGAAGTGATTGACCGCCTGCAATTGCTGGCCGGTTATACCTACACCCAGACCAAGGTGCTGGAAGATGCCGACGCCACTCAGGATGGCGTGGTCTACAACTCGTACGTGCCGCGCCACTTGCTGCGTGTCTGGGGTGACTACAGCCTGAGCGGGCCACTGGATCGCGTGACGATCGGTGCGGGTGTCAACGCGCAGACTGGCAACTATCGGACTTCGCCTCTGGGCGGTGACAACATTGATGGTGCCGGTTATGCGGTCTGGAACGGTCGCATTGGCTACCGTATCGATGACACCTGGTCGGTGGCGCTTAACGGGAATAACCTGTTTGACAAGCGTTACTACTCGACGATTGGTACCGAAGGGTTCGGTAACTTCTATGGTGATCCGCGTAACTTCGTGATGTCGGTCAAGGCTGATTTCTGATTGGGTGTGATGTGAGAGAGCCCCGCTTTGGCGGGGCTTTTTTTGGCCTGTTGGTCTTGGCGGCCTTGGGGCCGACCATGCTCCTTGGGTTTTGGGGGCATATCCGTTGCTTCGGGTGCTGCCGATGGCGGTTTCGCTCTTACAGCGACTCACTTTTCCAGACGCCGGAATGCCGGCCCAGCGAAAAGTAAGCAAAAGGCTTTGCCCCTGGCGTACGGCACTTCGCTGAGGCTCAGTGTTCCCTCCCTACGGTGTCCATCCGGGGGCATCGCCTACGGTTTGCTTCGCTGCACCTCCTCTCGATGTATGCGGCTACGCCGCACGGCGCTGCGCGCCTAACCCCCGGATGAACACCTCCGCTCGGCCTGCCGATGGGGCAAAAGATCAAAAGCCGAAGCCAAAGCAAGATCACAAGCCAAATCAAAAGCCCCTCACCCTAACCCTCTCCCAGAGGGAGAGGGGACTGATTGAGGTGTTTGGGAGAGCTACGCCGACGTGCGATACCGCGTTGAACTCAGGCTCTGAAAAGCAAACAAATCAGCCCCTCACCCTCCAAGAAAAAGAGAGGACTGATTGAGGTGTTTGGGAGAGCTACGCCGACGTGCGATACCGCGTTGAACTGAGGCTCTGAAAAGCAAACAAATCAGCCCCTCGCCATCCAAGAAAAACAGAGGACTGATTGAGGTGTTTGGGAGAGCTATGCCGACTTGCGATACCGCGTTGAACTCAGGCTCTGAAAAGCAAACAAATCAGCCCCTCACCCTCCAAGAAAAAGAGAGGACTGATTGAGGTGTTTGGGAGAGCT